>CAZKDA010000247.1:0-6588 GCA_964551455.1 uncultured Saprospiraceae bacterium | reverse complement strand
TAATTACGCATAAAATATTTCTTTATTTATTCTTGCATTTTACATAGAATTCGTGACCCTGCCTACGGGTACGCAGGATAGGCAGGGCTGAAATCATCTGGGGCGAACACAAAATTAGAAAGCCTTTTTTATAATACCTGATTTTTTTGGAACACATTCTTATCCCGCAGGTCGAGCAGGTCATAATAGCTTTCTACTCCATTTTTCATCCACATCTGGCGATACGGCATGGTATCCATACCACTCAGATCTAGTGGATCGAAAAAGCGATGTTTTTCGTAAAGGCGTATCAACCCAGTCCCTTCCTCATGTTCGTTGAGCTGGCCTTGCATGTCCATGATGCCCATGTAGTCACCGCTGTCGTCGCCCTGAAAGGATTGATATAGTTGGTGAGTGGGCTTCCAGGCGCCTAGCGCTTCCATGGACAGTTCCACGATCGGTTCTCCAAGATGGCAAAACACCTTTCCTGTGATGCCACGTCCATCCGCATGCTCTGTAAATTCGATATAAATGTCTTCACCAAAATGGGGCAAATGCCACAGATCAATGGCGTGATCGCGGGTCTCCTTATTAGTAGAAGCCAATACGATGGGGTACACCGCACCATGGGGGTGTCGCTCCATGATGCCCAGTCGGGGGACTGCGTAGAGCGAAAGCACTAGTTCCTGGTATGGCCCTACCGGGCTTTCCGTAAAGTCAAACACGGTGATGCCCATCAGGCTTACTCCGTGGTTGACTTCCACAGGTTCGACGTGCCGAGGCAGTATTTTCCGCGCCGTATCAGTGGGAAGTTCAAAAATACAGTTGATGCCGTTAGAGAAATGATAGCGTATGGTATCCATATTTATTTGATATTTTGAAGAATTATGGAAATGGTTTTTGCTGCGTATTCCAGTTGCGCGGTCGTGTGTGCAGCAGACACGGAAATTCGCATACGTGCTTTGCCTTTCGATACGGCAGGATAATGCACTGGAGTAATGAAGATGTCCTTTTCCCTCAGCTTTTCCGCAACACTGAACACCTTGGCATCTTCGAAAATCATGATGGGTATAACCTGTGATTCGGTATCGCCAATATCGACGCCCTCCTCGCGCAAACGTCGCTGAAGTAAATTGGTGTTTTTCCAAAGCCGCCAGCGCAAATCAGGGTTGGATTGGATGTGGTTCAGAGAAGCCAGCAAGCCTGCGGATATTGCCGGAGGCAGGGTGCAGGAAAAAAAACGGGAGCGAGCATAGGCCTCCAGGTAATTAATCAGCTCCTGATCACCGCAGCAATAACCGCCGATACCGCCCAGCGCCTTGGAGAAAGTACCCATGTGAATATCCACCTCGTCTTCGAGTCCGAAATGTTCTGCAACTCCTCTGCCGTTTTCGCCGCAAACAAATGCAGAGTGAGCTTCATCGATCATGATACGTGCTCCGTGCTTTTTGGAAACTTCAACGATCTCGGGCAACTTGCAAAAGTCGCCATCCATCGAATACACACCTTCCACTATTACCAGTTTCCGCCCGGTCGTGCCAGCTAATTTGCGCTCAAGGTCAGCAGAGTTGTTGTGCCGAAAAAAGACGGTTTTCGCTTTTGACAAAATAGCGCCGTCCACGATGGATGCGTGTGAATATTGGTCGAGAAAGATGGTATCGCCCGACCTCATGATTCCGGAAATGATGCCTATGTTGGCAGCATAACCCGAGTTGAAGGTAGTACATGCTTCTTTCTGCTTAAATGCCGCTACAGCTGCCTCCAATTCCCGATGAATGTCAAACATACCGCTGAGGTTGGGGCCGCCTGCTGCACCCAAACCATATTTATCAAGGGCGTTAACGACGGCGTCTTTTATTACTGGCGAGCCTGCCATACCGAGATAGTTGTAAGAAGATAGATTGAGCAGACCTTTGAGGTCTTTGCCCATATTACTGCGAAAGGAAATTACCGTCTCAGGAGCCGAAGCGAATGGCTCGCGGTAAATATGATAACCTCCGGGAAAAGCTTCGTCCCACCATCGATTGAAGGTTTTTATAGTATCATATACATCTTCTCCTGAGCCGAAAAAGAAATTGCTGAAGTCATAATTAGTAAACGGCTGGAATTCACTGACCTGAGTTTTGATTGGCATGACCAATAATTATTTTGCGAATTAAGGAATCCTGTTTGACAGATACAAATGTACGGGTACAATCGTTTACAGGACTTCCAATATCTGGTCAGAAATCACTTATTATGTTGCAACAAAGGGGAAATGGCGGTTCATTTCCGGCGGGAAGGTGAACCGTAAAATAAAAAAATGTTTCCTGGGTGTCACAGGTCTTTCCCCTGCACCTGGCTCGGCCTTATCCCATACGCCTCCACAAAAGTATCAGAGAAGTAAGCTGGAGAGGAAAAGCCTACCATGTATGCCACCTCGCTGACGTTCAACTCGGTAGTTTCCAGCAAAACCTTTCCCTTGTGCAGGCGGATGGTGCGAATGAAGAGCGATGGTGACAGCTCTGTCAGAGCCTTGATCTTGCGGAAGAACTGGCTTCGGCTCATCCCCAACATTCTTGCAATCTGGTCTATTTCAAACTCCGAGTCGGAAAGATTATCTTCAATTATGTCCCGTACTTTTTGCAGGAAAGCATCTTCAATCTGCACATCCTTGTTTTCGCTCGGTTCGGGCGGCTGGAGGGCGGCAAAACGCTCGCGCAGGCGGCGACGACTTTCCAGCAAGTTGTGGATGCGGAGCAACAGTTCACTGCGGTGGAATGGCTTGGCCAGGTAATCGTCAGCGCCACGCTCCAGGCCAGCCAGGCGCGACTCTATTTCGGCTTTTGCAGTGAGCAATACGATTGGGATATGGCTGGTACGTTCGTCATTTTTCAATCTGCTGCAAAGTTCCAGCCCATCGATACGTGGCATCATTACATCGCTGATAATAAGGTCGGGGATGAGTTCTATCGCTTTATCGATCCCTTCTTGTCCGTTAGCAGCTTCGATGACTTCAAATTGATCAGCCAGGGTTTCGTGGATGAAGGAGCGCATATCGGCGTTGTCCTCTACCAGCAGTATTTTGGCGGCATCCGCGCTGAGTTTTTGAGGTAGCCTGACTGTAGCCTCTGCTTGTTCAATCGGATGGATTCCCTCCGGCTTTTTTCGCAAGCGCTCCTTTTCGGCAGGCGAATTGGGCTGCTTTCTGGTTTCTTTAGAGTATGGGAGGAGAATGCGAAAACATGCGCCGCCGTCTGTGGCATTTGTAGCGCTGATACTGCCTCCGTGCGCCTCGGTTAGTTCTTTGGCCAGCGCAAGGCCGATGCCACTGCCCAACTCGCCACCTGGAACGATCTCGGTGGTTTGATGGAAACGATCAAATATACTGGGAAGGTGTTCCGGAGGAATGCCAGGGCCTGTATCCTTCACTTCAATCTGAAGCAACTGGCCGTTATCGGCAACTTTGATTTCAACATGTACGGCGCCACCCTTTGGCGTAAATTTGATGGCATTGGAGATGAGGTTCGTTATGATCTGGTCCATCTTGTCGTGGTCGATGTCCATGAAGGCGTGCGGGATTTCACTGGTGAATTGAAGTGCTATCTTTTTGTTATCTGCCAGGCTGTCAAATGAATACAACAGCGCACGGAGCAGCGGGATGATATCTTCCTGTTTTAGTGTCAACTGCATCTTACCCGCTTCCAACTTCGAAAGGTCCAGTAGTTGATTGATGAGATTGAGCAGCCTCTGGGCATTGCGTTTTATCCTGACTAACTGGCGAGCCTGTGCTTCATCAGTCTGTTCGGCTAATAGTTTGTCCAAAGGGCCGAGTATGAGGGTGAGCGGGGTACGAAACTCGTGGGAGATATTGGCGAAAAACCGGGATTTCAATTCGTTCAACTCTTTGAGTTTGTCGAACTCCAACTGTTCCATTTTACGTTGGTGGCTGGCTTGAATTCTCCGCAGGGAATACTGCCAAAACTTCCATACAAGACCAGCAAGCAGCAGCGCGTATATCAAATACGCCCACCATGTGAGATAAAATGGCGGCAGGATACTGAGGTCGAAAGTGCCTGTTTCGCCGACTTGCCCATAGATGTTGCGTGCTCGCACCAGGAAATTGTATCTGCCCGGCGGCAGACGGGTGTAATCCTTGTAGGTTTCGGCGCTCCAATTCGACCAATGCTCATCATACCCTTCCAACATGTATTGATACTGGGTTTTTGCTTCGTCGTCGTAGCTGGTAGCTGCATACCGGATTCGCAGGGAATTGTAGGTAAATGCCAATTTGAGCGAAAGAGTTTGCGTCTTTTCTGCCCCGTAGAAAAGGATAGAATCACCATTAGCGACGACTTGGCGGATTAGGGTTTGAAAACCTGGCTTCTGCATGGTGTCTTTAGCGCCATCATAACGAAACACCATGTCGGTACCTCCAATCCAGATAACTTGTTCCAGAGCCGGGTCGGGATAAACGGAGAAAACCGGACGCTCGGCAATTCGAAAAAATGGGCTTTTGTCCCACATATACACACCCTCGCTTTGACGTCGGGCCACACCCGACAAAGCATTGTCTTCGGCCAGCATCCATAGGTTGCCCATTCGGTCAGGGCATGCAGAGAAAAGCCGAATATCCGTATGAGAAAGCCCTTGCACCAGAGTGCTATCAGGAAAAAAACGATTCTCAGCAGTTTCGAACCTGAAGACCCCATTACCGGTGGTAAATCGCAATCCCTGCTCGGTTGGGAAAGCGACCACACGGTCGGGTGGAGGAAGCCCCTGCGCGGTATCAAAACGCATTAAACCAGGCCGGAGCGGGTCACCTTGTGAAAAATCCGCCAGGAGCAGACCTTTGAAATAGTTCGTGAGCCACAATTTCCCGTCCGGCATTTCGTAAAAATGACGGATTTCTTCATCTATCCCTTCCCACTTGCCTCCATCGCGCCATTGTTCGCCTTCGAGATACAGAGATCGTACTCCTGAAGTCAAGCCGGCAAACACCTGGTTGGGGTGTTGCAAAGAGCGATGAAGGGAGAACGTGAAACCATCTGTGATCTGTCGCACCTTATTTCCAATCACCTCATATACGCCGTTGGAGGTTGCGACCAGCAAGGACTTATCCACCGGTATTATTGCCCAACACTCAGGTGGCACGGCTCCTACGCGTTGAAACTGCCCGGAATCATCCAAGTAATACAATCCCATAATGGTAGCAGCCCACAGCCGGTTATCATGGCGCAACATTTCCCATACGCTCCCTTCCAGACCTTGACTGGGGCCATAATAGCGAAGAGGGCTGGCGACCTCTGCCTTGCCTATACCGACTTGCAACCCCGCCCAAAGCCCTCCTTGTCGGTCTTCAAAGAGAGACAGCACGGCATTGTCCTGAAAACCGACTGCTTTATGGAGCCGTTGACGAAGCCGGCCAGCCGCATCAATGATCACAATCCCGTCTTGCAGGGTTCCCAGTGCATACTGACCGTTGGATAACCGGATGGCGCTATAAGTCTGAGCGCGCTTCAGCAATTCGTCCACCTCGGTAGGAAAGCCTTTGAAGGTATCCCCATCGTACAGAAACAACCCATTGGCTCGTGTGACGATCAGGGCGCTTTTTCTGCCCGCGCTTTCATATTCGAGCATAGCGCTGATGTTTTCATCCGCCATCCGCTCACCTCCGGGTGCAAGGCGAAGCGAGTCTCCGAACAATTGCATGAGCCCGACCTCCTGCTGGAGGATATAGAAGTTGTCGTTGAGCCAAAACCCTGCAAAAAAAGAAGTTTCCGCTGGCCATATTCGCATTTCCTGACCGTCCCAGCGAAAGAGGTATTTGTTTGTAGAAAAAAAAACGCTTTCAGGCGTGGCCAGCGTTTTCCAAACATTTGTAAAGTCGTGGTATCGCTCTTCAATCCGGGATATTAGGGATACGAACCGAAGCCTTCCGGCAAAGTCGGGTTCGAGGTAGCCCAATTCGCCGTAGCCACCTACATACACACGGTTATCTGGGCCAAGCGCCAGTGATCGGGCAATTCTGGCGTTGGGCAAAGTGGTGAGTTGCCATGAAACGCCGTCGTATTCCAATACCCCATCGCTGTTTCCGAAATACATCACTCCCCGGGAATCTTGTAGGATTGCCCAATTTTGGTTGTGCGCGCCGTATTCATCAGGGGGGTAGTTGCGGATGAAGAAACTGCCCTGCGCCAGT
Organism: uncultured Saprospiraceae bacterium; assembly: GCA_964551455.1. GTDB lineage: Bacteria > Bacteroidota > Bacteroidia > Chitinophagales > Saprospiraceae > JAHDHW01. The sequence continues at coordinate 428 of CAZKDA010000247.1, read as the reverse complement.
AGTGTACCCGCTCCCGTTGATACCACCAACAGTACGATTAACCGGCATACCGACCAAAGGTGTGTCATTTTGTTCTTGATGCTCATTTCGCCCGCTGTCTGAACAGGCAAACATACAATAAAAAATTGACTCAGTTGGTCGCCTGATGGTTCCATGGGCGTATAGCTGTTAGGTTTCATTAAAAAAAACAAATGAAGAAGCGAATAAAAATCGTGAAAAAAGGGCAAGACGAAGGAAACTTATTATATTGGTTGTCATTAACTGAAAAAGAAAGAATGATTGAATTGGAAAAGATCAGGCAACAAATAAATGAAGAAAAGTATGGAGCTCGACAAGGATTTCAAAGAGTTTATAGAATTGTGAAACGAGCATAAGGTCAAGTAAGTACCTCAGCATAAATAATCGACACGTTTACTTTCTTACTTATA
>CAZKDA010000246.1:1409-6673 GCA_964551455.1 uncultured Saprospiraceae bacterium | reverse complement strand
TGGATATTTTTTTGAAAGGGCGTTCTTACAATTATGTCTATCAGGCGCCCAATGTCGAAAAGATCAAAACCCTGCTGAAAAACTACAAACTTTCGGCAGATATCACCCACCATTTCAACGATCCCGCCTGGAACGAATATCCACTGACCGCCGAAAAATTTGCCCACTGGGTAAGCCGTGAACCCGGCGATTTTGTCAATCTATTTATGCCTTACGAAACTTTCGGACAGCACATTGACAAATCCACTGGTATCTTCGATTTCATAAAAAAACTACCCGAAGCGCTGGTTGAAAAAGGCAACACCTTTAAAACCGCTACCGAACTCGTCAACAAAATGGAGGTCAAAGATATTTACGACATCCACGTACCCATCTCCTGGCGCGATTCCGAAAAAGACCTTTCCGCCTGGACGCGCAACAACATGCAGCAGGAAGCCCTGCAAAAACTCTACAGCCTCGAATCCACAGTGATCAATTCAAATGATCCCGACCTCATCCACGTCTGGAGCAAACTCCAAACCTCCGACCATTTCTACTACATGAGCACCAAAGCCTTCGAGGACGGCGCTACCCGCGATTACCTCAGCCCGTATAGCTCTCCTTACGACGGTTATATCTATTTTATGAATGCCCTCTCGGATCTGGAGATTAGTTGTAAGCAGCGGGTGGCGGTTTGAGTTGGGGTGATGGGGTGATGGGCTGATGTGTTAATTTGTTAATTTGCTGAAACCGCCGCTGGCGTCACACGTTTGTTGATTCGGTGCCCGGTGTCCCGACAAGTCGGGATTTACCGCCTGCCGTTTACCTCCCTCCACACTCACACTCCACTCCCTCCCTTCAAACAATAATCGGCTAACCTCCGGGTTATCATAATAGCTACAGAAAATCATATCGTGGTTTTGTTATTTTTGCATTCTGTTTTATGAAAAGAAAGCAAATACTCTTTTGGTTTTTCCTGGCGCTGGGCAGCTATTATTTGCAGGCGCAAACCAGACCCACCCGGATTGGCGGCTTCCCAGATACGGAAAGAGATTCGCTGGATCAGCCCGTTGAGGTTGAGCCGGACACCTTCGATCTCACTTATTTTTACCAGGATGACCCCGACATCGAGTTTGCTTTTTCCGATACCCTGCTCGACAATAATTTCCAGCAGTACGATCCCGTCCGCGAAGGCATATTTGATTACGCCAATCTTGGTTATCTCGGCTCGGCGCATTATCAACTGGTCTATCAACCGCGTTACCTGCAAGGGTTCAATATTGGATTCCGACAGTTCGATCTTTACAAATTCGATAGCGCAACCATGCCTTTTTTTCGGTTGAAAAATGCTTTTACGAATGTTTGGTTTTTAAACGGAACCAACAATCAGGATGGTTATTTCAAAGGACAGTTCAGCCGCAATTTTGCCAAAGGGCTTAACTTTTCCATTGATTACAAAAAACTGAGCAGCATCGGGAAATACAAGGCGCAACGAGCCATCAACACAGCCCTGGCTACGGGATTCTGGTATCACCACCCCGGCGGAAAATACGACGCTTTTATCACCTATCTTTTTAACAGTATTGACCAACAGGACAACGGCGGCATCAACGATACCCTCCTGACAGTCAACAACACAGAAAGGGAATTCAACTACCCGATCAAGCTTTCCAATGCTTTTACCTACCACGAAGAGCGGGAATACCTCTTCACACACCACTACAATTTCCGCGGCCAATCCGACTCATTGGAAAGTTCCGGCAATAAAAAAAGGGCTTTCACCATCACCCAGAATTTTAAGCTGGCGAATAATTTTTATAAATTTCACAATATCAACCCGGATTCGAGCTATTACGGCATTTTGCAAACCGACAATCGCGGCCTCCGGCATTTTGTCAGGCATAAAAAATTTGAAACATCCCTGTGGATCAGCACCTCCAAATCCAATAGTTCCGACACCACCGCACACCGCGACCTCTTCAAAGCAGGCCTGATCTATAAAAGGCATCAACTGCATCAGGAGCCACTGGATACGACGATCTACAATCTTTTTGCAACGGGACAACTGGATTTTACGGCGGGTAGGAGCATAGCCGTGAAAACCGCAGCACACCTGGGCTTGTGGGATAATGTCGGCGATTACCTCATCAGCGGGAACCTTTCCTTTGATTTGAAAAGTGCAGGGATATTCCGGATCGATGTCAGCAACCAGCTTTACGCGCCTTCGCTGCTTCAATACCGGATGCTCATCTCCCATCAGTTGCTCTGGGAAAACGATTTCAACAAAACGCTCGAAACCAACCTTGCGGTAACTTATGGCATTCCGAAGCTGGGTTTCCGGGTTTCAGGAAAATATCATTTGTTGAATAATTACATTTATTACGATTCGCTGGCTTTCCCGCGCCAGCAGGGTTTGCCGATCAGCATTTTGCAACTGATCGTCGATCAGAACTTCAAACTGGGGAATTTTCATCTCGACAATTCCGTCATTTTACAATCCGCTTCTGAAGATGAGATCAGGCTGCCTGAGTTTTATTCCCGGCACAGCTTGTACTTTGAAGGCAATATTTTCAAGCGGGTGATGCTGCTGAGGGTGGGCTTTGATCTGCGGATGAGCAGCGATTATTATGCGAATTACTACCAGCCATTGGTGGGGCAGTTCCATATCCAGGATCGCGAAAATATTTTGTTCTATCCTGCTACTGATGTGTTTTTGACGCTTAAGGTCAAAACCTTTCGGTTTTTTGTAAAAGGCGAAAATATCACGCAATTGGTTTACGACCAAAACCAACAACTCTTTGAGCAAATCCCCGGTTATCCGCAACCCTTTTTCAATTTGCGGCTGGGACTTTCCTGGCAGTTTTTGAATTGAATGGCAAAAGAGAAAATCCAGGGGTTAAGGGTTACCAGGGGGTTATGAATTTGGAAACGGGAGGCGGGAAAATCAGTGTGAGTGTGGAGTGTGAGTGTGGCGGGAGGCGGGAAAATCAGTGTGAGTGTGGAGTGTGAGTGTGGCGGGAGGCGGGAAAATCAGTGTGAGTGTGGAGCGTGAGTGTGTAGGGAGGCGGGAAAATCAGTGTGAGTGTGGAGTGTGAGTGTGGCGGGAGGAAGGAGGCGGAAAACAGGAAACGGGAAACCCCGATCCCGCTTCATTAGCGGGAGGGCAGGCTACGAACCGCGATACGAAAAATGCAGCAGCCATTGATTGCCAAATTTATCAACCAGATCGCCGAACAGATCACCCCAGTAAGTTTTCACCAGGGGGTGGGTCTGTTCGCCGCCGGCTGACAATCGCTGGTAACTTTCCCTGATCTGCTTCTCGCTGCCGCATTGCAATACCAGCGAAACATTATTCCCGCGCTTCAGGCCATTTTCGCCAACTATGTCGGTAGCCATCAGGATCAGCTTGCTGCTGACGAGGGTGGCGTGCAGGATAACCGATTTCATTTCAGCAGGAAATTTGCCTGAGAAGGGAGCATCGCCGACCGTGCGGAAAGCAAGCTCGCCACCCAGGCAATCTTTGTAAAACGACATAGCTTCGCGGCAGTTGCCGTTGAACGTGAGGTAAGCGCAGAGTTGCATGGATTGCGGGGCTAGGCCTCCATCAGTTTTTGGATGTCAAACTTTTTCATTTGCAAGAAAACCTGCATGACACGCGGCGCTTTTTCGGGGTCGCTCATAAGTTGCCCCAAAACTTCGGGGACGATCTGCCATGATACGCCGAATTTGTCTTTGAGCCAGCCGCACTGGTCTTCCTTTCCGCCTTGAGCCAGCTTTTCCCAGTAGTAGTCGATCTCAGCCTGATTTTCGCAGTTTACGACAAAAGAAACAGCTTCATTGAATTTGAAATCCGGGCCACCGTTCAAGCCCATGAAAGGTTGGCCGTTGATTTCAAAGGTAACGACCATGGGGGTGGATTCTTTGATCCGGGAGTTTTTGAAAACGGAGCAGTAAAATTCTGCGGCCTCCTGTGCTTTGCCGTCAAACCACAGGCAAGGCATGATTTGTTTTTTCATTTTTTAAAAAATTTTTATCGGGTAAAAAATTGCCGATCAACCTTCGCAAATAGCTTGCAGCCTGTCCAGTGCTTTAGGCCATGTTTTTTCAAAATAGGATTTATAATTCTCGTTGGCGTCCAATTCAACCGAAAGAATGGTTTTGCCTTTTTCCTCCCGAAAGCTGTAATTTTCCAGGGCGCCTGCCCAGCCTTTCACATCTTCGCCGGAGGTAATTTCATTGCCATGATGAACAATGCCCAGATGTTCGATCGACACAAATTTTTGAGGGATATTTTCCTCAATGCGGCTTACCATACCGCCCATTTCGCCATTTTCGCCGGGAGCGAGGAAGAGTATTTTGGCGCCTTTCTCCCACGAACCTTTGAAATGTGAGCCGGGAGCGAATACGGAAGCCCAATCCTCGTAATGCTTTTTGTCGATCATGGTTTGATACACTTTTGCAACATTGGCATCGATCGTTCTTTCAAATCGGAGCTTCCCGATCTTGTCCGAATTTTCAACATACTTTTTAAAATTGTCGAGAATGGCCTGCCAGCCGCTTTGTTGCAATTCCAGCGTGTTGGTGCTTTCGGGTTCGAAGGTTTCGGTCACAAGGGTTTGATCGCCTTTGGCCTCAAAACGGATATTTACTTTTCTACCGTCATCCAATGTGTATCCGATACGGGAATGCTCAACCACATCTGTGTAAACCCCGGAGAAGTCGAAACCCCAACTGCCATCTCTGGCTTCCATGCGGGAGAGGAATTTTCCGCCTTCGCGAAGGTCATTTTCTGCATGCGGTGTGTGCCAGTCGTCAGAAGCATTGTTCCATTGCGTGATGTGAAAGGGGGTTGTCCAGAATTTCCAGACTTTCCTGACCGGAGCGTTGATCGTTGCTGTTACCGTGATGGTTTTTTCTTTCGTTGTCATCGTGTTTTTTTTTATTGTGTTAAAAAATTGATTTCTATATTGCAAAAATAACAGTGGTTTTCAAAACATTAGCTGTGTAATAATGACATAATAGAGGCGATTTGCGACAGGATATTTTTCTTAACTTTACAAAAAAGTCAGGAGAGTTAAGGGTTATGAGTTAAGGGTTAAAGGTTATGGGTTAGGCGTGAGGAAGGGAGATTGGTGAACCGTAAACTGTGAACCGTGAACCGTGAACCGTGAACCGTAAACTGTGAACTGTGAACCGTGAACCGTAAACCGTGAACTGTGAACTGTGAACCGTGAACTGTGAACTGTGAACTGTGAACTGTGAACTGTGAACTGTGAACTGTGAAC
>CAZKDA010000246.1:0-1309 GCA_964551455.1 uncultured Saprospiraceae bacterium | reverse complement strand
GTGAACTGTGAACTGTGAACTGTGAACTGTGAACTGTGAACTGTGAACTGTGAACCGTAAACTGTGAACTGTGAACTGTGAACTGTAAACGGATCAAAGCTAGCAACCAGAAACCAGAAACCAGAACACCAACCTCCTTAAAATCGAGCATAGCTAATGAAAAATATCTCCATTCTCGTTCCTGAAAGTTCGGTTTTACAGGCCATAGCCGATCCGCAGTATTGCTTCAGCGCGGTCAACCAGTTTTTGACAGTATCCGGCAGAAAGCCATTGTTCGAGGTGCAACTCGTAGGAGCGAAAAAACAGGTAAAACTCAACAACGGAAGCTACACCATACACCCTGATAAATTGCTCCGCGAGGTGGAAACCACCGACCTCGTGGTAGTGCCCGCCCTGTTTGGCGATATGCAAAATGCCGTAGCTGCAAACAAATCGCTGCTGCCCTGGATCATAGCACAATACGAAAAAGGTGCAGAAGTGGCATCGCTGTGCGTAGGTGCATTTCTGTTGGCTTCCACAGGTTTGCTGGACGGCAAAAAGTGCTCAACCCATTGGGGATTTATGAACGAATTCCGGGAGCTGTTTCCGGAGGTGGATGTTCAGGATGGAAGCATTGTCACGGAAGAAAACCGGATCTATTCAAGCGGCGGCGCCAACTCTTACTGGAACCTGTTGCTGCACCTTGTGGAAAAATACACCGACCGCGAAACGGCGATCCTGACTTCAAAATATTTCGCTATCGACATCGACCGCAACAGCCAGTCGGCTTTTGCCATGTTCAAAGCCCAGAAAGCACATAATGATGAAGCCGTGAAGGAAGCCCAGCGATATATCGAAGAAAACATCGAAGAGAAGATCACAGTCGATGACCTTGCCGGTAAAGTCGCCGTAGGCAGACGAAGTTTTGAGCGCCGTTTCAAACAAGCCACCAACAACTCCGTCCTGGAATATATCCAGCGCGTAAAGATTGAATCCGCGAAACGAAGTTTTGAATCCAGCCGGAAAAATATCAACGAAGTAATGTACGACGTGGGCTATTCCGATACCAAAAGTTTTCGCACTACTTTCAAAAAGATCACCGGCCTTACGCCCCTGGAATATCGCAATAAATACAGTAAGTTTGATTTTTTAACTCAGAGTGGATAGGACGCGAGGGGATGGTTGGGGATATGGAGATGAATGAAGCCAGTTGCCAGATTTTAGACAGCAGACACCATTGAACCAAAAAACCATAACACCATAACACCACATCGGAGCGAAGCGAAGATCCCGATGAAATCGGGAACACCACAACACCACAACACCACAA
>CAZKDA010000245.1:0-6724 GCA_964551455.1 uncultured Saprospiraceae bacterium | reverse complement strand
TACCCTCGTAGTTTTCCCCGCCGAAGATGATCTGGTACTCATAGCCCGGCAGCGGGATATAATCACCAAAATCGACATTGATCGTGTCGTTGATGATAGCCTTGCCGGAGATGTTCAATTGATCAAAAGCAACCCCTGCTCCGCCTGCGGGCGCTCCCGTGATCTCGATATCGATCTCGCCTTCGTTCTGGAAAGTGCCGGTAATATTGAGGATACCCGTTGAGGAGCCTGGAGATAAAGTACCATCGTTGGTGAAATCAGCGCCGGAAAAATCCACGGTTCCGGTTCCGCTGATCACGCCGCCGGCATTGTTTTCTAAAACGCCACCTTCTATGATGATAAATGTAGTATTTTCTTCGATAGCCAGCTCGCCGCCAGCTTCGATGGTAACATCAAACATTTCTACATTCTCTGTGACTGTGACCGTGTCGCCGTCAAGGATGGTGGCGATGGCTTCTACGACAGCGCCTTGGATGGCGATGGTGTTGGCCGCCCAAGAAGTGCTTAAAGACCATGCAAAATTCCCCGGATCTTCGTTTGCCGTTTCTAATTCACGAGAAGCAGTAAATGTTCGCACACCGTTATTTCCACCTGTCCCATCACTAAACGCAGACTGTAAATCAGCATAATTAGTAGGCGCTCCGCTTGGAGCAGTAGTTGAACTTAATGATGCCGCATGTGCAACAGCGATCCACAAATAACTATTGCTACCTCCTGATGGGGCGTGTTGAGGGGGATTAGGGTTTGTGCCTGACCCAGTGGCTATCGCGGCAGAGCTTGGTATGCCTTCGTATGTATTTTTTGCAATACGGTATGTAACATGCGCACTTCGTTCGTTGAATGAATTCAGTGTAGATATAGAAGGACCTTCAGTTCCATCTGCAACTCTATACCAAACGTACCGTGCAGTATTGCCTGTTGTACTTGAATACAGTTGTGTCCAGCCAGCAGGCATGTTGGGTGCGGTTGTATTTTGAGACCCATCTGTCCAGAATATAAGCAATAGGTCGCCGCTTTCAATACCAGACGGTAGCTCTATTGTATGTACAGAATTGGAATATTCGTGAATGCTGGTAGCCGTTCCAGCTACCACTGGAAAACTTTCCACCCCCTGCGGGTAGGAGATAGGCGTGTAATTAATTACCATTTCCATCGGCCCTTGGATGGCGATGGTACGCGCATAATAGCTCACATCATCGTGCAGGGAGAACTGACCCGGGTCTTCTGAAGCAGCGGCCAAAAAACGTTGTCCCACGATCATTCCCGCATGGTTGGATGAAGTTGAGCTTGAACCGCTGGTTGTAATTAATTGATAAGGATATTCGTTTGGGGCACCGGTCACGCCTGGAGCGCCGCCAGTATGGATCGCCGCAAGCCATAAAAAGTTTTGAACGCCAAGCCCCGGATCCAATGACGGCGGGTTGGGATTGTCGTCATCATTGTTTGAAACCACATCGCTGATGTACGGCGTACCTGTAAAAGTGCCTGCAGCCAGGCGATAGACCAGATGAGCGCTGCGAACGCTGTTGCTACCTACCGAAATACTGGAGCCTTCCGTCCCATCGGCAATTTTATACCACAGCGCGCGGCGGCGATCTCCATTGTTGGCCTCATTGTAAGCCATAGTAAAACCATGGGTGTTTGTCATCGTGGTGTTGGGATTAAAACTGTTATCCGCCCCTGACCAGAAAACAAGTAACATATCACCGGTCTCTCCATCAGGGATTGATATGTTGTGGTTTTGATTGGAGGTGCTAGTCTTAGCGCTGGTAGCTGTACCTGCCACGACTGGGTGATTCACAGTCAAAGTAGTTGCCTGGCCCTGGATGGCGATGGTAGCAGCATGCGGATTGTTCCCGGATGATCCGGAAAATGATCCGGGGTTCTCGGAAGAGGCAGTGAGGTACCTGTGAGCTGTAGATACTCTTGAGCGGCTGTCGTTATTGTTACTTGATTGAGCTATGGTAAGAAATCCATCATAGTTTGAAGGAGCGCCAACATTGGTATTGTTCGAACGGCGATTGGTCATTGTGGCAATAAATAATGTAGTATTGTTGGTACCCCAAGATGGAGAAAGCGACGGCGGGTCGCTGGTATTGCTATTTGCAAAAGATATCTCCGGCGTACCTTGCCAGTTGCTGATGCGGTAGGTTATAGCGGCTACCCGGGTACCCGTTGAAATTGTAACACTTTGGGTTGAGCCTTCAGAGCCAGTCGCTGTTTTGGTCCAAACATAGGTTGTACCAATACTATTTCTGGTTCCAAGAACACTCCAACCGGACGGAGTCGTTGCTGTAGTTGTACTTCCGGCACGAAATACCATCAATAACAGATCACCTGCCTGGATCCCGGAGGGTAATGTCACATCTCGAGTACTGCCACTTGCGCTGTTGCTCTGATAAGTTGCGGTACTTTCGATCACAGGCTGGTCAATTTCAATTTCGACTTCACCGGGTACGAAAGAGGTATCCGGTATTTCTCTGATCCATTCTGACCCATCCCATTGCTCCCAGGTATTGTGGTCATTCCAGTCGCCGGTTGCGCGGGAGCGGTATTCGCCGGTGACTTGTGCAAAAATTGTAGTGGAAATAAAAAGCGCAACGATGGTCAAAAGACCGGGAAAAAAATTTTTCATTGTAAGATTCCTTTAAGTGGTTAAAAAATGCCGGGGAGAGATTTGGGATATAAGGGGGTAGGAATGTAAAATTCCAGCCACAAAAATATACTATAAACCAATATGATACATACCCCAAAAACGGTAAAAATTAGTGATGAATAAAAACATATATTTTACACCTTGCGAGACCATATTTAGTTGGTTTGTCAAAAAATGCAACACACTGGTTCCACCCTTAGAAAAATTCCTTTTTAGAACAAAATAAAAACCGAAAAAACCGTAGGCAAGCCATTAGGCGCGGCGAACGACCAAAATGAAATAACCCTGTCCCGACGTGTCGAAACAGGGTTATCAGATGTGACCCAGGGCTTGCGCACAAGCCCTGTCTTTTGAAATAATTACGGTTTGATGATCTTTTGTGTATGCGAACCATTGCCGTCGTAAATGACGATGAAGTAGCTGCCGGGGTTCAGGTCGTTCAATGGCAATTCGATCTTTTCTGATTTTTCTGCAATCTCAAAGGACTTACAATCTTTGCCACTAAGGTCTCTGACGATCACCGTGATCTCACCGCTGAGGCTGCCGTTGGTTTCAAGAGTGACCATATCTTCTACCAGTGTCGGATATACTTTTACAGTTTCGTCGTTTTTGAATTCCACCGTTTTAATATCGCTGTACGAAAACTGGCCGTCGAAGTCAGTTTGCTTGAGGCGGTAATAGCTCAGGCCGTTCAGCGGGTTTTTATCGGTGTGGTAATATTTTGAAATTTCAGTGATAGTGCCCATGCCATAAACCGTGGCGATGGCTTCGAAGCTTCGTCCGTCAGTGCTTCGTTCGATAGTAAAATAATCGTTGTTGGTTTCGCTGGCGGTGGCCCAGTTGAGTTGCACTTCGTTGGCCAAAGGCCTGGCGTTGAACTCGATGAGTTCGACCGGCAATGGCGCTTCGAAGGCTAGGGTCATGGCGTTTCCATTAGCACCGCCGGTGTATGAAACGGTCATGTTCACACCATTAAAAACCAAAGTTGACCCTTCGGGTAGTCCGACAAAATGACCGACGATAGGAAGGGCGGGCACAACCTTGAAAAACATGAACTCGTCTCCGGGCTGCGGGACATAGTCGCCGCTGAGAAATAAATAGGATCCGGTGATATCCAGTTCTCCGTTAGTATGCACACTTTGTGTTCCGACTTCAATCTGGTCATAGTCGTCTGCGCCATTTATTTCAATCTCAATATTGGAATACTTTATATCCAGTTTTTCCTCAAAAGTCAGTTTTCCAACTGATGTTCCAGGTATCAGTGTAGAATTAGGTTTAAACACAAGGTCATTAAAGTTGCCGTTTTCAACTATTCCATCGCCCTGGAAGATGCCGTAGTTATCTATGTTTGTTCCGTCATCGATCAATGTAATGCTGGCGTCGTACAGTTTGAGGATTCCATAGTTGAAGAAATGATAGGAATTTGACCCATCGAGGCTGACCGGCGAATCGGATATTTCGATCGTGCCATGATTAACCACAAACCTGTCTATTGCGCCCTTTGCATTCAAGCCAATTACAGCTGAGTTGGCAATAGAAATGTACCCGAAGTTTGTCAGGTCGCCGTTCAGTTCAAATCCATCGCTAGCCGAGTCAGAAATAAAAATGCTCCCCGATGCATCCACCTGCACATACGTATTATCATTAATATCAATCCCGTCCTGGCCATTGCCGTAAACGATGAGAGTCCCTTTGACGATAAGTGTGGTATTTTCGCCATTATCGTCGAGGTAAATACCGTCATTGCCGCTTCCTGTGACCGTGAGCGTAAAACCAGCGGCAATGGTCAGTTGGGCGTCAAGGTCTAATTCGAGGTATCGCAAGGTGATATTTGAAGAATAAGTAACGGTATAAGCACCGAGAATAAAGGCTCTGTCATCGAATTCAGGTACCCTGTGCAAATCCCAGTTGTCTGGGTCTTCCCAAACGCCACTGGCTCCGAGGCCGGTCCAATGAATTGCGGCGGAAAAAGCCGAATTGGTAAATAAAAGGATTACAATAAGCTGGTTAAAAAGTCTATTAGCCATGATTCGATTTTGATAAAAATCAGAATAATATTTGGTTCCTTTTCAGGGGGGATTTAAAAGCGGTTGGGAGGCACAAAAGTACAATTAATTCTTGGAATTTGGAATAAGACAAAAACCAAAAGCCAAGTATTTCTTTAACAATTGACTACGCCGGCTCACATGTTGTCGTAAATGGACAAACTTTACAGCTTTATGATCTTTTGCGTATGCAAACCATTGTCGTCGTAAATGACGATGAAGTAGCTGCCGGGGTTCAGGTCGTTCAATGGCAATTCGATCTTTTCTGATTTTTCTGCAATCTCAAAGGACTTACAATCTTTGCCACTAAGGTCTCTGACGATCACCGTGATCTCACCGCTGAGGCTGCCGTTGGTTTCAAGAGTGACCATATCTTCTACCAATGTCGGATATACTTTTACAGTTTCGTCGTTTTTGAATTCCACCGTTTTGATATCGCTGTAAGAAAACTCGCCGTCGAAGTCGGTTTGTTTGAGGCGGTAGTAGTTCAGGCCGTTCAGCGGGTTTTTATCAGTATGATAATATTTTGAAATTTCGGTGGTTGAACCCATTCCGTCAATGTTGGCAATGGCTTCGAAATTGCGGCCGTCGGCGCTGCGTTCGATGGTGAAGAAGTTGTTGTTAAGCTCGGTGGCTGTGGTCCAGGAGAGTTGCACTTCGTTGGCCAAAGGTCTGGCGTTGAAGTCGATCAATTCGACCGGCAAAGCGCCCAAATAGGTTAACGTAATATCATTCCCATCGCCACCGGTATATGAAATCATAAGCTCTTCTCCTTTATAAATTAAAATAGATCCTTCGGGGAGGCCGTCAAAATTGCCTTCAATCGGCCCCGGAGCCACCTTTTCAAAGATCATAAATTTATCACCCGGCGTCGGCGTGTAATTTCCGCTAAGGTTTAAAACTGCTCCGGTCAGGGTCACATCAGCCGGACCGTGATAACCTGTATCAACTACGATCTGATCGTAACTGGATGCACCGGCAATTTCGATTTCAAGGTTTACACCCGAAAAATCCACTAGATCCGTAAAGGTAAGTTTTGCGATTGATGGACCCGGTTCTATTGTTGAGCCAGGATGAAAAGTCATGTCGAAATTGTTTCCGTTTTCAACCAAACCGTTTCCAATAAAATCACCAAAGGTGAAGATATCTGTTCCGAGATCAACCAGTGTATCCGCATTTGTGATCGATATTGTTCCATAATTGGTGATATCCCAATTGGTATCTTTCCCATCAATGCCGGTAACGGCGCCGGAGATCGTGATCGTTCCGTTGTTGATCAGGTCTTTGTTGGGATTACCTCCGGTGTTTAATCCAATTTTCCCAGAATTCAAAATCGATATAATCCCTTCATTGGTTACATCTTCTTCCAGTATTATACCGTCACCCGCATTGTCGCTGAGGTAAATTTCCCCGGATGCAGGGATGATAAGAAAAGCATACCTTTCAACTTCCATCCCGCGCATGGCATTTTCATAAGAGTTCAGCGTTCCGTTTACAATGAGTGTAACCGCCCCTGAACTAGATCCATCCATAGCAACTCCGGCATCTCCATTGTTGTGTGAATTGAGCGTACCGTTTAAAGTCACCGTAATATCATAGCCATCGATGAGAACGCCAAATTTGTCGTTGTCAAAAGCATTGAGCGTTCCGTTTATGGTTGCCTCTGGGCCGATATCATTCAGGTAAACTCCGTGATCACCATTGTCAAAAGCATTGAGGGTTCCGTTTACGATCAAAATAGTATTCATGCTATCCAACTCAACTCCGTGATCTTTATGGCCATAAGAATTTAAAGTGCCATCAATGATCAATATAGCGCTGGTTTTTTCAAGTTTTACCCCATCATTGTTATTGTCAAAAACTGTCAAGGTATAACTTGCTTCAATTGTTAAACTGGCTCCGTTTCCAAGGCGAAGAGATTCTATGGTAAGGGTTGATGAAAGTGTTACCGTAAAAGGCCCGTCGATAACAACGTCATCTCCTTCTTCGGGGATCCTGGTTTTATCCCAGTTATCCTGGTCTT
>CAZKDA010000244.1:0-6754 GCA_964551455.1 uncultured Saprospiraceae bacterium | reverse complement strand
CAATGTGCGTGTGTAGCCGCTAAAGTATTTATTTTTTGCAATTAAGCGAAATATAAAAAGTTAAAAAATGTATAACGTTTTCTTCGTTTCCCGAATCTCAGGTTTTAAACATACTCTATCCCGGTTTTTCAAAATAACATTTAACAGGTGAATTTCAACGTCAGTTTAGCTGAATTTCATACATTTACACAACTCACCATCTTTCACTATCTTTCTAAACCGAAATTCAAACAATGAACGCAAAACTGATTTTTCTAACCATCTTCACACTGACCTGTATTTCGCTTTTTTCACAAATTATCGATGCCGAACAACTGAAAGGCATGAATATCCGCAATATCGGGCCGGCTGGCATGAGCGGCCGCATCACCGCCATCGACGTGGTAATCAGCAATCCGCAGATCATTTATGTTGGAACCGCCTCCGGAGGGGTTTGGAGATCGGAAAGCGGCGGCATCAGGTGGGAACCCATTTTTGACAAAGAACCCGTGCAGGCCATCGGAGCCATAAAGATCAATCAAAACAACCCCAGCGAAATCTGGGTGGGCACCGGCGAAGGTAACCCCCGCAATTCGCACAACAGCGGCGAAGGCATTTTTAAAAGTATCGACGGTGGCAGAACCTGGACATGTATGGGGCTGAAAAAAACGAGGATGATCCATCGCATCATCATCCACCGCGACAACCCGGACATCGTTTTCGTTGGAGCTTTGGGTTCTGCCTGGGGACCAAACGAAGAGCGGGGTGTTTTCAAAACCACCGACGGCGGCAAAACCTGGAAAAAAGCGTTGTACATCAACGACCAGACCGGCGTTGCAGACCTCGTGACTGCTCCCGATAACCCAAATAAGCTCATCGCCGCTATGTGGGAATTTGGCCGCAAACCCTGGACATTCAACAGCGGCGGCAAAGGCTCCGGCATCCATATTTCTTACGACGGCGGAGAAACCTGGAAACAGATCACCGAAAAAGAAGGCCTCCCCAAAGGCGACCTCGGAAGGATCGGGCTGGCCATCGCTCCTTCCAAACCCAATGTCGTCTATGCCCTTGTGGAAGCTGAAAAAAATGCGCTTTACAAATCAACCGACGGCGGACACAACTGGAATAAGATCGCTGACAAAAACATCGGCGACCGCCCTTTTTATTACGCCGAAATTTACGTGGATCCGAAAAACGAAAACCGCCTCTGGAATCTTTATACTTACGTTTCCAAAAGTGAAGACGGCGGCAAAACCTTTGAAACCATCCTGGATTACGGCAAACGCGTGCATCCCGATCACCATGCTTTCTGGATACATCCTGATAATCCAGACTATCTCATCGATGGAAACGACGGCGGCCTGAATATTTCGAGGGATGGCGGAGCCAACTGGGAATTTATTGACAACATCCCGGTCGCCCAATTTTACCATATTAATTACGATATGGACTTTCCTTACAACGTGGCCGGAGGTATGCAGGACAATGGATCGTGGGTTGGCCCGAGTTCTGTACTCAAAAGAGGAGGTATCCGAAACGAAGACTGGCAGGAGGTGCTCTTCGGCGACGGCTTCGATGTCATCATCAGGAGAGACGACAACCGCTACGGATTTGCCATGTCGCAGGGGGGCAACCTCAACTATTTCGACCGCACAACCGGTCGAACGCAACGCATAAAACCGCTCCACCCCGACGGAACGGAATTGCGCTTCAACTGGAATGCAGCCCTGGCGCAAAATCCGTTTCACGACTGCGGGTTGTATTTCGGAAGCCAGTTTGTTCACAAAAGCATGGATTGCGGCCAAAGCTGGGAGATCATCTCCCCCGACCTGACAACGAATGATACAACCAAACAAAATGAATCCCGAAAGTCCGGTGGTTTGACGCCCGACGTCACTTCTGCAGAAAACCATACCACCATCCTCTGCATCGCACCCAGCCCCGTCGATGAAAATACCATTTGGGCAGGAACCGACGACGGCAACCTCCAACTCACCCGAAACGGCGGAAAAAGCTGGACGAATCTCGCTGAAAAACTCCCAGACTGTCCGCCCGGTAGCTGGTTCCCGCAAATTGAGGTTTCGGCAAAAAATGCCGGAGAAGCATTCGTTGTGGTCAACAATTACCGGCGTAACGATTGGAAACCTTACGTTTTTCACACTTCTGATTTTGGAAATACCTGGACGCGGATCGTCGATGAAAAAAAAGTATCCGGCCATGCCTTGAGCATCGTGCAGGATCCTGTTGTGCCGGAGTTGCTTTTCCTCGGGACGGATTACGGGCTTTATTTTTCAATCGACTATGGAAAAACGTGGAGTAAATGGACAAAAGATTTTCCTTCCGTTTCCACCAGAGACCTGAAAATCCACCCCCGCGAACACGATCTCATCATCGGAACATTTGGTCGTGCAGCCTGGATACTCGACGACATCCAGCCCCTCCGCGAGATCGCAAAAAGCAAAGGCAAAACCCTCGAACAAGCTTTCAAAGTTTTTGAAACCCGCGATGCGTTTATCACAAATTTCCGATCTGTAGATGGTATCCGTTTTATCGCCGACGGTGAATACACGGGCGACAACAAACGCTCCGGCGCCATGATCTCCGTCTGGACTAAACCTGTAATGAAAAAGCAGGATGCTGATAAAGGAAAGGAAAATTCAAAAGAAAAAATTTCAACAGAAGCTAAACCGAAAAAGGCATTGGATGACAAAAAGCTGTACATCGCGATCTTTGATGAGGCCGGCGACACTGTTCGCAACTATTCGACGGATGCCGATACCCTGCTCTACCGGATTTATTGGAATCTCACCGAAAACGGCGTGAGTTACCCTTCGTATTCCGACAGGAAACCCGGCGACAATCCTCCGCAAGGTGCAACCGTAATTCCCGGAAGATACAAGATCGTCATTGAGCACAAAGAATTCAGGGATTCTACCTTCGTCAATGTCCATGGTGATCCGCGCGTTCCGCTCCCTGCGGAGCAATTAAAAAATAAAAAAGCTGCTTTAAAAGATTTTTACAAAATGGTAACAAAAGCCGCCGAAGCTTTTGAACAATTGAAAAGTGCTAAAAAAACCATCGGGCTTGTCGATGAGCAAATGGTAAATGCTCCGGACAGTTTGAAAAAAGAGATCAAAAAATATGGCAAAAAAATGCAGGACAGCATTGATAAGATCATGGAAATTTTTCTGCCACCGCAAAACCGGAAAGGGATTGTGAGAAGCGATAATACCCTGAATTTCCATTTGTATCAGGCCAATTCATTCATCAACAGCGCAGACGGACAGCCCAGCCAGATGGCCCAGATCGCAACCGAAAAAGCCCGGCTGGAAACCCAAAAAGCGCTCGATGCCGTGAATAGCTTTTTTGAAAAAGAATGGAAAAATTACCAGCAAGCCGCCGAAGCTGCCCGCCAGCCCTTGTTCAAAACCTTTGAGCCGGTGAAGCTGGAATGAAAAACAATTCGTGTATTTCTGGCTACTCTTCCAGGAATCTCATTTTGTGGCATCCTTTTGTGAAATTCAAACATAGCAACCTCCTTTGAAAAAAATTAAAAAACTGTTGTCCGGGAATATTTAATTTTGCTACACAAATAAAAAAATTCCTAACGGTTTGAGCTTCAATTTTTCAATATACCCGAAAACTATGCATGCCTTCAGATACGGTTTTCTAATATTATGGCTGTTGGCATTTTTTTGCGCCCCAACAACCCAAGCACAGGAACTGACAAAAGTACGTGGAGTCGTCGTCGATAAACTGACCCGTGAACCGATCCCCTTTGCCAATCTCGCTTTCATCGGCACCACCGTTGGCACCACTACCGACGCTGACGGCCTCTACCAGATCCACACCCAATGGGCAAGCACTCAGCTCCAGGTTTCTTACCTGGGTTATAAAACCGATACGGCAACAGTGGTCTTGGGCGCCAGCCAGACTATTGATTTTGAAATGTCGAGCACTTCGGAAGTGCTGGAAACCGTAACGGTGAGCAGCGGAAAATCCCGTTACCGGAAAAAGGACAATCCCGCTGTCGATCTCATCAAAAAAGTGATGGAAAACCGCGACAGGAACCGGCTGAAAGGTCAGGATTTTTATGAATATGAAAAGTATGAAAAGGTAGAACTCGACATCAACAACATCACCGACAAATTCAGGGAGCGAAAGATATTCGACAAATTCCAGTTTATTTTTGATTACGCCGACACCTCCGAGATCAATGGTAAACCTTACCTGCCGGTGTTCATCCAGGAGACCAACTCAAAAGTCTTTTACCGCAAAGACCCGGAAAAATACCGCGAGTTCCGCGAAGCCATCAAACAATCGGATATCGAGTCCTTTTGGGATGGAAAAGGTGTGGCCGCCCAAATGAGGGTTTTGTACCAGGATGTTGATATTTACGCCAACAATATATACCTGATCGACATCCCTTTTGTGGGGCCTTTGTCGCCTATCGCTGCGGATTTTTACCGTTTTTACATCCTCGATTCGTTGGTGGTCAATGACCAGCCCTGCATCAACCTGGCTTTTTTGCCGCGAAACAAACTGGATTTCGGCTTCGTCGGGAATATTTTTGTGACCAACGATACAAACTATACCATCGTCAAAGTCGATCTTGGCATCTCCGACCGCATCAACATGAACTGGATCACCGACCTCAAGATCATTCAGGAGTTTTCACAACATGACAGCGTTTGGGTGATCACAAGGGATGAGATCATCATGGATTTTTCTATCAAAAAAAATACGGGACTGGGCTTTTTCGGACGAAAGTCCACTTTTTACAAAAACTTTGTTTTCAACTCCCCGGCAGCCGATTCGATCTATGACTTTCCTACCAAAATGGTGGATGCAGATGATCTGTTTGGAAAAGACGAAACATACTGGCAATTGGCGCGGCCGGTTCCACTAACCCAAAAAGAACAGGACATTTACAGAATGATCGATACACTGCAAACTGTCCCTGCGTTCCAGACCTCCGTCGATCTGCTGGAAATGTTCATCACCGGATATTATTCCACTGGGCCGGTATCCATTGGCCCGATCAATTCGATCTACACTTTCAACGACATCCAGGGCGCCAGGATAAGGGTAGGCGGAGCCACCAGCTATGAACTTAGCAAAAAATTCAGGGCAACCGGATCGTTGACTTATATCCCAAAATTGGGCGATTTCCGGTATTCGCTCTCCTACGCTTTTTCGTTCCGAAAGGATTGGTTTGAGTTTCCAAAAAAAGAATTGAAGATCGCTTACAACTACGACACCAACTTCCCGGGTCAACGCATCGGCCTCACAAACGATGAAAACTTCCTCCTTTCGTTCCGGCGAGGCGTGTTGGATAAAATGCTTGATTTCAAATCGTTCAAGGTCAATTACCTCCACGAATACCACAGCCATTTTTCTTACGAACTGTTTTTTGAAAACCTCGATCAGCAAGCCATCGGCAACTGGCAATTCGGTTATGAGAACGGCAATGACCCCGCGGTGCTTCGGAGTATCAACACCACTGAATTCGGCCTCAACCTGCGCTACGCGCCCAACGAAGAATTTATCCAGGGGATCGACTTCCGGCTCCCGATCTTCAACAAATACCCCATCCTTAACCTGAATTACAGCATCGCCGTGAAAGATGTTTTAGGTAGCAACCTCAACTACCATCGACTGACTTTCAGGGCTTTCAAAAAATTCCAGTTTTCGGTGCTGGGTTATGCGCACATCGCCATCGAATCGGGTAAAACTTTCGGCGAAGGTATCCCCTACCCTGTGCTGTTCATCCCCCGCGCCAACCAGACTTACGCCTTCGAGTCTTATTCTTACAACATGATGAACTTCCTGGAATTTGCCTACGATCAATACGCCAGCGCGACTGTGCGCTACTATTTCAATGGTTTCATCTTCAACAAAATCCCGCTGCTCAGGCGGCTGAAACTCCGCGAAGCGCTTAGCTTTAAAGCCCTTTACGGGAAAATGTCGGACGCCAACAATCCGAATCTCCATCCTGAGTTGATCCAATTCCCAACTGATGAACAGGGCAATCCCACTACTTTTTTGTTTGGAAACCAGCCCTATATGGAAGCCAGCGCCGGGGTAGAGAATATTTTCAAAATATTGAATATCAGTTTTGTAAAACGGCTGAACTACCTCGGCAATCCGAATGTCCCGGCCTTGTTCGGTGTAAAAGGATTAGGATTAAGATTTCTGATCTCCGTGGAATTTTAAGAGGTTATAAGTTAGGATGTTAGGGGTTATGCGCTGAAACGCTATGGTGAAGGGTGAACAGTGAACAGTGAACAGTGAACAGTGAACAGAAAACAGAAAACAGTGAACAGAAAACAGAAAACAGAAAACAGTGAACAGTGAACAGAAAACAGAAAACAGAAAACACTAATAAACTATTCAACTAATACACAAATACACTATTAAACCACGCCACTGCGTGGCAAACCACAAACTTCTCAACTCTCCTATTTCCTATCAAACATGAAAACAGTTCGCGCCACGTTGTAAGCCAGGGATTCAAGGTCTGCCGCTACGTTTTCAATGGCTACTTCCAGACTGACAGGTTTTTGAATGATGGAAAAAGCAGCCAGCAAACCCAGTTTTTCGATCTGTTCGTTTTCGATTTCCAGCTTTCCGCAAAAGGCGATCACGGGAACTCCGTGCTTTGCCGCGAGGGCTGCAACGCCGCGGATCACCTTTCCATCGAGGCTCTGTTCGTCTATCGTTCCTTCGCCGGTGATGACCAGGCCGGCATCTTCCAACTGTTTTTCAAACCCTG
>CAZKDA010000243.1:0-6881 GCA_964551455.1 uncultured Saprospiraceae bacterium | reverse complement strand
TTAATTACGCATAAAATATTTCTTTATTTATTCTTGCATTTTACATAGAATTCGTCAGGCAGGCCACAAAAGAAACAAAAGAGAACAAAAGAAAAATAAAAGGCTTTTCCCGATTGCTTCGGGATCCGGGATGTGTCCTTTTGTGTTCTTTTGTGGTTTACATTTACAAACCATCCCGCTTTTAATCGGGTTTTTAGCGTAATTGCTGAATAGTTACTCCGAATATTTTAATCAAAACAAAACAAGATGCAGGAAATCAAACAAATTTTTCTGAACAACCAGGATTGGGTAACAAAAAAATTGCAAGTGGATAAAGACTACTTCAGCAATTTGTCGAAAGGCCAAAGTCCTGAAATATTGTACATCGGCTGCTCCGATAGCCGCGTAACCGCCGAAGAGCTGATGGGGCTGAATCCCGGAGAAGTTTTCGTGTACAGAAATATCGCCAATATGGTGATCAACTGTGACCTCAGTTCCATGTCGGTCATCAACTTCGCGGTGAAGCATTTGAAGGTAAACCACATCGTGGTGTGCGGTCATTATTTCTGCGGAGGCGTAAAAGCTGCGATGCAATCTGCTGATCTGGGTATTCTGAATCCCTGGCTGAGGAGTATCCGCGATGTTTACCGTTTACACAAAGAAGAATTGAACAAGATCGCTGATGAAGAAGCGAGGTATAAGCGATTGGTGGAACTGAACGTGCAGGAGCAATGCCTCAATGTGATCAAAACCGCCGATGTGCAAACGGCGATCCGCAAACGGAACCTGACGGTTCACGGCTGGGTGTTCGATATTCACAGCGGAAAACTCATCGATCTGAATATTGGTTTTGAAAAGGTGCTGGAGGATATCATGGAAATCTATCGCCTGGAAAACAATCATTGAAAAAACATTCAACTTGCAGTATCCCGGCGCTGCATTTTTTTAATTCTCACAGAAAGTGAATCAAATCTCCCCGACGATGGATTCGGTGACGTTGATGATGTGGTCGCCCACTCTTTCCAGGGATGAAAACAGGTTGCTGTAAACCACGGCGCTGTTGATATTGTACTCGTCTTCCGATTCGATGTGCGCTACATTTTCTTTGCGCAGCATATTTCTGAGGCTGTTGATCTTTTTTTCGGCTTCCATGGCAGCATCCTTTTTCACTTTGTTGTAATGCTCTGCGTTCAGATTATCCTGCATGATGCTGAAAGCCTGGTTGACGAGTTCGAACATTTCATTGAGTCGGTTTCGTTGATGTTGGTTGAACCAAGCCTTGGCTTCGATCTTTCGTTCGATGGTTTTTGACATTTGGTAAAAAATATCGCCGATCCGTTCCAGGTCGTTGCAAATATTCATCAGGCTGCGCACCCGGACTGAAATTTCATTAGACACATCTTCGCGGGATATTTTTGTTAAAAACTCCGTGATCTCGATCTCCAGCCGGTCGGTATTTTCCTCGTATTTCTTCAGTTTTTTCAATAGCTTTTTTTGCTTTTTGGGATCGGTGCTTTCCAGGAGGTTTTGTGTAAACACTGACATCTTGCTGGTAATCTCCCCGTACTTTGCCGCTTCTTTTTGCGCTTCGATGATTGAAAGTTCCGGCATCTGGACGGAGGAGCCGATATATTCGAGCCGGAATTCTTCATCTTCATCTCCCTGTGAAGGCACCATGTAGGTGACGACTTTTGCGATTTGCCGCACAAAGCCTGCCAGCAGCAATGTATTGATCAGGTTGAAAGCCGTGTGGAATAACGAAAGCTGAATAGCTGATCTTTCGTCAGCCAGGCCTGGAAATCCTTGTTGGATAGTAGCCTGGAAAGGCTCCCAAACGTATTGCAACAATTGGATAAATGGCTTGAAAAGGATCACCATCCAGATCGCACCGATCAGGTTGAAGATCAGGTGAGCGAGTGCGGCGCGTTTTGCATACACATTCCCCACGAGGGCAGCGAGATTTGCGGAGATCGTCGTGCCGATATTTTCGCCGAGTACCATAGCTGCGGCAATTTCAAAAGTGATCAAACCATTGAACAAAAGTGTCAGTGTAATGGCTATGGCCGCACCGGAGGATTGTACGATCACCGTGAGCAGGATGCCCATGCCTACAAAAAGCAATGTTGAACGAATGCCGTAACCTGTGTAAGAAGAAAGAAATGCCATAACCTCCGGGCTGTCATTCAGGTCGGGGATCACCTCTTTAAGGTAAGCGAGTCCGAGGAATAGAAAGGCAAATCCCGTGAGCGTTTCACCGATATTTTTGAAGATAGCTTTGTTGATGAGCAGCAGTGGCATGCTGATGGCCATCAGCGGCAAAACGAAAGTATCCACCTGAACGGAAAAGCCGAATACGGAAATAATCCATGCAGTGATAGTTGTACCAATATTAGCGCCCATGATCACGCTGATGGATTCGATCAGAGTCAGAAAGCCGGTATTGGCAAAACTGACGATCATCACTGAAGTAGCGGAAGAAGATTGTAGCAGGGCAGTCACGAAAAAACCACTGAAAACGCCCAAAAACCGCGTTTTGGTCATGGTGCGAATGATATTTCTAAGTGGCGAGCCGGCGGCTTTTTGCATCCCTTCGCTCATGATCTTCATGCCGTAGATGAAAAAAGCCAGCGCTCCTATGGTTTTCAAAAAATCTAAAAATCCAAATTCCACGTGTAATTATGTTTGTTTTTCCGTTTGCTAAGGCGAATGTACTGGAATACAGCCAGCGATTTTAGAATGAAATAGAAGTTTTTTTAACAAAAAAGCCAGGGCAGGTATTCCTTCTTTTCAATGCGAAGATAATTTTTTTATTCTCAAAAAGCAGTGCAACGTTTATGGTTTTGCCGGAAGGGGAAAACCGTTGAACCCGATTCCAAATATCGGAATGTCATCATCGCGAAACAGAAAAATCCGACATTTTTTAATTTTGTGAACATTCTATTTGGAGAAAAAATGAATTGGTTTAATATTCGTAACGAAATAGACTCACATCCTACCCAAATGCCTCAATCATAATAGGATGATAGCATTTTTTTTAGCGATTTTAATCTAACTGTTTACACATGAAAAATTGGATAACTCAATTGTTATTGATCCCGGTTTTGTTTTTAATCCTATTGTCCGGAACGTTTGCACAGATCAATAACCCCTGGGCGGATACCGACGAGAATAGCCTCCCTTCTAAAACTCACCAGCGGTATCTCGTGCCCTCGAAGTATCGTTCAGTTTCCCTTGACCTTTCGGCATTACAATCCGGTTTGCAAAATACACCGATGCGTTTCAGCCCGGAATCCATGAATGTTCAACAAGAGTTGGTTTTGCCTATGCCGGATGGATCATTCCAGCGATTTTCAGTGGTTGAGGCGCCAGTGATGCATCCGCAGCTCCAGGCCAGATACCCCGATATGCGATCCTTTGCAGGAAAAGGTCTCGACGACCCCACGGCGTATTTGCGTTTCAGCCTTACACATAAAGGCTTTCACGCAATGGTGATGTCGGCAAAAAATGGAACCGCTTTCATCGATCCGTATTTCAAAGGCAATACCGAATACTACGTTTGTTATTATAAAAAAGACTATGCTCCCGGCGAAGCGAATGTATTTTCCTGCGGCGTGGAAACCCCGGAAGAGGATTTTATAAAAAAGATCAGCCCCAGCCCCAGCCCTGCCGCCCCCAACACCCCGGTCCAGAATTTCATCGCGGGAGATTGCCAGTTGCGCAAATACCGGTTGGCACTGGCCTGCACGGGAGAATATGCAACTTTTCACGGCGGTACCGTTGCATCTGTAATGGCGGAATACGTCATTGCCATGACCAGGGTGAACGGCGTTTATGAAAAAGATATGACCCTGACGATGGAATTGGTACCCAATACTGATGACCTGATCTTCCTCAACGGTGCCACCGATCCTTATTCCAACGGAAGCGGTGGAGCCATGCTCGGCCAAAACCAGACCACCTGCGACGATATTATCGGCCCGGCCAATTACGATATCGGGCACGTGTTCAGCACAGGAGGTGGAGGCGTTGCTTCGCTGGCAGTTCCCTGCACCAACAACAAAGCCAGAGGCGTAACAGGGCTGACCTCCCCGGTTGGCGATCCGTTTTACATCGATTATGTCGCTCACGAGATGGGGCATCAGTATGGCGCCAACCACACCCAAAACAATTCCTGCAATCGCAACAACTCAACAGCAATGGAGCCAGGCAGCGCCTCCACGATCATGGGTTATGCGGGTATTTGCGCTCCGAATGTTCAAAACAACAGCGACGATCATTTCCATGCGATCAGCATCCAGGAGATGACCAACAACATCGAAAACGGCAACAGCAGCTCTTGTCCGGTGATCATCGGCACAGGCAATAATGCACCGTCTGCAAGTGTAGCTCAGAGTTTTTACAACCTGCCCGTTTCCACGCCTTTTGCATTGACCTGTATCGGCTCTGATCCCGACGACGATGTGCTGACTTACAACTGGGAACAGATGAACAACCAGGTGGCTACAATGCCTCCCGCACCAACCAATACCGGCGGCCCGGCTTTTCGTTCAAATAGTTCTACCGAATCTCCGACGCGGTATTTTCCAAACCTGCAGGCCATAATCGACAACACGATGCCAACCTGGGAGGTGCTGCCTTCGGTGAGCCGGACTATGGATTTCAGGTGTACCGTCCGCGATAATTTTCCGGGAGGGGGTTGCAGAGATGAAGTAGATGTTGATCTGAGTTTCCACCAATCGGCAGGGCCATTTTTGGTGTTGTATCCGAATGCCAACCTGACCTGGATAGTCGGTGCGCAGGAGACCATTCTCTGGGATGTGGCCAACACCGACCAGGCGCCGGTGAGTTGTTCCAATGTGGATATTTTGATGTCGCTGGACGGCGGTTATACCTATCCGATCAATTTGGCTTCAGGTGTGCCGAATACAGGAAGCTATACTATAAACGTACTGAATACACCCACCGAAACTGCCCGTGTAAAGGTGGTTTGTTCCGATAATATCTTTTTCGACATATCCAATGAAAACTTTGTCATCGAATTGCCGGGGACACCGACCTTTTTGATGGATATTTCGCCTGCATCACAAATCGCCTGCAATACCGAAGACGTGGTTTTCAACCTGGATTTTACGCAAGTGCTGGATTTTGATGAAGAGATCAATTTAAGTGTAACCGGATTGCCTGGCGGAGCTACTGCGGAATTCAATGAAAATCCGTTATTGGCTCCAGCCAACGTTCAACTGACGGTAGGCAACTTGTCCGGAATATCTTCCGGCACTTATGTTATAACGGTCATTGCAGATGGAGGGGCTATAAGTTTGGATTCTGAAATAGAAATCACAATTACCGACGGTGTACCCGGAGCCATTGTCCAGCAGGTCCCGGTTGACGGCGCTACCGGTGTAGAACTGGCCGCCTCGCTGGAATGGGCGATTTCCGGTACTGTTTCTAGCTATTTTGTTGAAATTGCAACAAGCCCAGGATTCGGAAACACGGTTATTGTTTCAGAAGAAGTGTCCGGAAATACTTTTCAGGCACAAGACCTTGAGGAACAAACGATTTATTACTGGAGGGTGAAAGGTATGAATATCTGCGGCGAAGGTGAATTTGCGGAAGTTTTTGCATTTCAAACCAAAAAATCCGGTTGTTTTACTTTTGAAAGTACAGATGTTCCGATAAATATTTCTTCCAATTCAACGGTTACAATCACTTCGACGCTGAATGTTCCGGAGGATTTTGTCATTGACGATGTGGATATGGATTTGTTTATCGAACACTCCTGGGTGGGCGATCTGATCGTCGATCTCACTTCACCGGAGGGAACCACCGTGGAAATATTCGACCAGCCTGGTGTGCCGGGCAGCACCTATGGTTGCAGCGGAAATAATATTTTGGCAAGTTTCAATGACGATGCTACAAATTCTGCCGATGTTTTTGAAAATACCTGTGAGCCTTCGGAGCCTACTATTTCCGGGGCTTATCAGCCCATCACCCCGCTTTCGACGCTGAATGGCGAAAGCAGTTCGGGAACCTGGACTTTAACCCTTCGGGATATGTTCGATGAAGATGGCGGTGCCTTGAGTTTCTGGAGCCTTGATCTGTGTACCGAAGTGTTATCGTCAGAACCTCCTGATCTCATAACCAACCTTGAATTGACAGTTCTTCAGGGTACAAACGAGATCATCACCAACTCGTTTTTGGATGTACAAAGCCCTTCCAGTTCACCCGATGAGATCATTTTTACGATACTTTCAATCCCTGCAAACGGGGCGTTGTGGCTGGAGGTTGGCGGAATTCCAACAGAACTGGCAATTGGCGACCAATTTACGCAGCAGGATATTAACAACAACTACCTTTCCTATACCCACGATGGCAGTGTAAATTTTTCCGATGATTTTGATTTCGATGTGGTCGATAGTGAAAATGGTTGGTTGCACAACAGCACATTTCTCATCAATATTCTGGAAAATGACTTTGCAGCATCAGCCATCCTGGATATAGACATCGATTGTTTCAATGCCAATAACGGCCAGATATCTGTAACGGCCAACGGCGGCACAGCTCCTTTCGAATACAGCATTGACGGGATTGATTTCCAGGAAGATCATGTCTTCGACAACCTGGCTCCGGGAGCTTATACTTTTACTGTAAAAGATGCGAACAACTTTACCACAACGACCAACGAGATCATTGTCAGCAACCCCGATCAACTGCTGCTCAATGCCGTAGTCGATGCCGATGAGATCACCGCAAATGCCAGCGGCGGAACCGGTGAACTTCAGTACAGTATCGATGGCATCGACTACCAGACGAGCAATGTATTTAGTGATCTGGAAAATGGTTTTTATACGGTTTACGTAAAAGATGAAAATGGCTGTATCGCGGAGGATGAAGCGGTTGTT
>CAZKDA010000242.1:0-6929 GCA_964551455.1 uncultured Saprospiraceae bacterium | reverse complement strand
TGTAAAAAGCCTGATCCGGAATATCAGAAATTATTGGTCATGCGATATTCGGGATTGCTGATGACGGTTTGCCGACGGTATAGTCGCGATGCCGAAACGGCTAAGGATATTTTGCAGGAATCCCTGATAAAAATTCTCCATGCCATTGGGAATTATGAAAACCGAGGCTCCTTTGAAGCCTGGATGCGCCGCATCACCATCAACACCGCTTTGAAATACTTTGATAAAAACTGTTTTAAAAACGAGATCCACGCCACCGATGACCTGGATGAGCGGAATGTACCCCCTGAAGTTTATGCCAACATGGGAGCCGAAGAACTCATGAAATTGATCGGCGATCTGCCGGATGGCTTTCGCGAAGTCTTCAACCTGTTTGCCATCGAAGGTTACAGCCACAAAGAGATCGGCGAATTGCTGGGGATCGGCGAGAGTACTTCCAGATCACAACTGACACGAGCCAGAAGTTTATTACAAAAACAAATAACCGTTCGCGGAAAAATAAGAATCAGGATATGACTTTTTCAAAATTCGAAAAATACGCTGCCGGTAAGGTTAGGAACCATGCTTCCGTAGTCGATGCCGAGGCCTTATGGAACGACATTTTGCCACACGTTCCCAAAGATAACCGCAGATGGGGCGGATTGATCTTTTTGACCTTTATCGGCCTTATCGGATGCTTTGCAGCAACTTTTTTCATGCTTCAAAATAACAACGATCCGAAGCAGGTTGCAGATGTAACGGCGCTTTCCTCAATAGCTTTGGCCGATTCGGAAAATCCTCCGAAAGCCAGGACTAAACAAAATCCTGTAGTTTTGGACAAAACCTCCAATGACGTTTCGGATCAACCTGCCGTTTCAAATATTGAAAAAGGTAGTGATAAACAAGTGCAACAACCGGCTATTCAAACTACAAAAAATAATGCAAATCAAAAAGAGTTGCGTTCCGGCTACGAACCTTCAACAGTGGATCTCGCTTCACCGGCTTCCTTCAAAAACAAAGCTGCAACTGTGGGGAGCGATGCTGAAGCAGTAATAGTAAATTCAGAGCCTCCAGTTGAAATCCCGGAAGAACAATCTGTTGAAAATGTTTTAGCTGATGCGGAAGATTTTGAAAAGCAAACGAATGATGCAGCACAAACAAAAATTTCACTGAATGATTTGGAACCCGAAGAAGTTTTGGAAACTTTGCCGTTTGTTAATGAAAATGCAGAAGATGAGGATGACAAATTCAGGACAAGAAATAAATTGTTCAGAATAAAATACGGGCTTGGAATTTATGGCGGTTACAGCAGCTCATTCGTTGCGCTCAACGCCAAAAATGAAACGCTGTATCCCGGCTACTTCGATATGCGCATGGCAACCGAAGAGCAACTCGAAACCGTTCAGGCGGGTTTAGAGTTCATCGCCCGAAACGAAGTGGGTATTTATTTAAAAACCGGCGTTCAGTACTCCCGCATTGCGCGTAAATTCAGCCTCAATTCGACAATTGAAACCATTGACAGTGTTCACGGGGTGCAGCAGATCTATGTGAACAACAACACCATGGATACTATCTATATTTATGGTCCCGTTCCGGTACTCACTTCCACGATGTACAATAAAACTACGTACAATTATTTCCACCTGATTGATATTCCGGTCATGGCCGGATTTAACTATCGAAATGAACGATGGTCGTTTGGCGTAGAGGCTGGCGCTTTGTTCAATATTTCAGTGAAATCCAAAGGTGAAATCCTGACACCGGACAACGAGATATATGACCTGAAAGAAGACAGGCTCGATTGGTTCAGGGAAAACATCGGCGTGACTTTCATCGCTTCCGTCAACGCGGCTTATCTGCTCAACGACAACCTGGAATTATACCTAGCGCCAACGGCACGCCTGGATTCCGTTTTCAGCACAGATGCCAATCCTATCAACCAAAAGCACGGCGCTTTGGGTTTTAATCTCGGCATGCGGTATTTTATTGGAAATTGAAAAAAGATAAAGAGCGTTATTGGTCATTATCAAAATCCCTAACCTAACGTAAGTTACCCCGACCAGTCGGGGTACGCGGTATGGATTTGAAAATTTTATACCGTTTGTGCGACCACGCTGTGGTCGGAGTATTCTTCAAATATATTTCTAACATACTACGACCACCCTGTGGTCGATATTCTTAAGGATAAAAAGGTAACGTACTTTGATCCCGACAAGTCGGGATCAGGGATATTCTTTCGACCACAGCCTGACTGCCGAGAGCACACAGGCAGGCGTGGTCACAGTTCGTTAGACAATCCAATTACAACAATAAACGACCCTATCTGGGTCGCACAACTCAGACGAACTGTCATTCTGGGAACGGATTGGTTCCAATCATTTTCAGAATCTCGGAAAATCATTTTTTTAGAATTGACATAACCTATAACTCATAATTCATAATCCCCTACCACCCCTCAGCATCGTCATCGCGGCGCGGGTCGGCAGCACCTTCCAGTTTACCATCAGGTCGAGCGAGCACAGCTTCCACTCTGCCGATGGGTTCGCGGGTTTTAATGGTATGGCCCATTGCCTGCAACTGCTGGATTTTCAATGAATCAAAAGTGTTTTCTTCAATATAAATCTGGTCGGGCAGCCATTGGTGGTGAAATCTTTTTGCGCTGATTGCTTCAGTGGCGCTCATTCCGAATTCAACAATGTTTAAAAAAACCTGGAAAACGGAAGTAATGATCGTCGATCCTCCCGGCGTTCCGAGCACCAGGAACAGGCTGTCATTTTTAAGAACGATAGTCGGCGTCATCGAACTAAGCATTCGCTTTCCGGGTTCGATGGCATTGGCTTCAGCGCCCGTCAGCCCGAATTGATTCGGAACTCCGGGCTTCACAGAAAAATCATCCATTTCATTGTTAAGGAAAAACCCGGCGCCACTGACGACCGTTTTGCAGCCATACCCGCTGTTTAAGGTGGTCGTAAGTGAGATGGCATTGCCATCGGGATCAACAATCGAATAATGAGTGGTCTCCTCACTTTCAGCGGTTGCGAAAACTCCGGGTTTGATCGAGTCGCTTGGCGTTGCAAACCTTGGATCGAAATTGAGCATTCGCTGAATGAGGTATGCGGAATCCAGCAAATTTTCTATCGGAACTTCAAAAAAATCGGTGTCACCGAGATATTCCGAACGATCAGCATACACGCGCCTTTCCGCTTCGGCCATGAGATGAATGGCTTCGACAGATTGGAACCCCCAGTTTTTCAGTGGAAAAGGCTCCGTCATTTCCAAAAGCTGGTTCAGTGCGATCCCGCCGCTGGACGGAGGAGGCATGGTGATGATCCTGTAATTTTTATAATTGGAAACGATTGGATTTCTCCAGACTGCGGAATAGTTTTCCAGGTCTTCGTGACTGATGATCCCGCCGCCCTTTTTCATTTCGGCTACGATCAGGTCGGCAGTTTCTCCTTTGTAAAATCCAGCGGCGCCATGATTCCGGATGCGTTTAAGGGTGTTGGCCAGGTCAGGTTGAATCAAACGGTCGCCGACTTTCCAGGATTTGTTTTTTACAAAAGGAATTTTTGAAGCATTGTATTTTTTAAAAATTTCCTGCTGTTCGTTGAAACGCTGCGCTTGTTTTTCCGTGACGGCGAAACCATTTTCCGCGAGCCGGATAGCGGGTTCGATCAGTTTCCTGAAATCTTTCAGTTTGCTGTAACGGTCAAAAAGTTTGAACAGACCATCGACGGTTCCAGGCACTCCGGCGGCCAGGAGGCCAAACTTACTCAGGCTGTCGATCGGATTTCCCAATGAGTCGAGGTACATATCCCGGTGCGCAGCCGCAGGCGCTTTTTCCCGGAAATCGAGCGTAACCATTTCACCATCCGCATTACGCAAAACCATCAGACCACCTCCGCCCAGATTGCCGGCATAGGGGTAAACCACCGCCAAAACCAATTGTACCGCGATAGCTGCATCGGCAGCATTCCCTCCGGATTTCATGATGTCGATGCCGGTTTTTGAAGCCAGCGGATGAGCCGTGACCACCATCGCCTTTTCGGCGATCACACTTTTATCAATGGCGTAGATTTCCCCTTTTTGTTTGCAGGCAGGAGCAAAAGCCAGTGCGAGGATCAGTAGGATATAAAAGGTGTGTTTCATATCAATCTTGCTGTGTCTATTTTTAATAAACATAAGGAAAGCCGGGCATTAATGGAATTCCGGGAGCGAAAAATTTACGAATGCATTGAGTACGGGATAAATTAAATGAAATTTTCATGTGTTTGGTATAGTGTTTGTTACCAACTATAAAAAAGTTTTATAAAAGATAAAACACCGGTTAACAGAAAATACAGGGATCCTTCTCCGAATTTTCAAAGCCAATACCCCCTTCCAATCCACGAAAAGTATCAATCAAAAAGGCGGGGGTAAAAGTAATGCAAGTCGATCACTGCAAAATATTCAACAAAACCTACTTCAGGATATAGTTGGTAAGAATTGGTTATGTATTTTCATGGTTATGTTGTTGTGCCATCCCGAGAACGTTCGAGGTGGCACTTTTTTATTTTACCTGGCAATGGATTGACTTTCTGTTTAACTTGCAAATTATAATAATCTTGGATATATTTTTGATTTTACCATAGTTGTCAATTTTAATAAAATAATAAAACCTAAACAAATGAAAAATATCCTTTTTATAATCCTGACTCTTGCGGCAATTAACTGCACGGCTCAGGTGTATGTCAACAATATTGATGTCAACAAATTCGATTATCAATACCTTGAAATGTGGGAGCATTACAATAAAGAAAACGGGAAATTTTACGCCCTGATCGACTACGGGCAAATGACCGGCAATGGTGGAAACTCCGTCAATAACAGGGTAAACCACCTCAACGGAGGGCCTATGGAATTCAACAGCATCGTTGCCATTCTGAATTTTTTGTACAAAAACGGCTGGGAACTTGTGACCATCAAAACCACCGGAGAGATCGACTCTTTCATGATGAAACGGATGGCAGGCCACACCAAAAGCAAGTCAAAGGATAACAATACAGTTGAAAGCAATCCGTCATCAGACCAATCATCTGCTGAGGAAAACAACAATTAAAATGATAGCCTAACAACCCTGCCTCAACCCTGCTGTTCTGAAATAACAATAAAGCCCGGCGTATTTTTATTTTACGCCGGGCTTTACATTGACCGCAAAAATATATAACTTTAGTCAACTTTTACTGTTTAGTTATTCCAAAACCACCGATTCAAAGCGCAATTTTTATTTTTTGTTTTTTGCATCTATTTGTTAAAAAACGCGTTGAATAGGTTTTGATAACAACAATATTTAAAATTAAAATCCCTCATCATGAACAAAAACTTTACACTACCATTCCTATTTATTTTCACTTGCTTTTTTTATACTTCGCTTCATGCTCAATGCCCTCCGGGATACGCTGAACCTGTGCTTTCAACTCAGGCTGAAGTAGATAATTTTTTCCTGGTTCTTTGGCCGAACTGTACCGAAATCCCGCATAACATAAAGCTAACCATCGGCTTTGAAGAGGATAACCCAACCCAAGAGCAGCTGGCCGCAAACGATATCACCAACCTGGATGCACTTTCTAATTTGGTTGCAATCTGGGGAAACCTGGCATTAGAGAATTGCCCGCAGCTTACCGATATCACAGGCCTGAGCAACCTCACGGTCGTTCACCCTGACGGTGAACTGGAGATTGAAAACTGCGATGCTTTGGAAAACCTCGACGGTTTACAAGGTCTCGGTTCCTGCCACAATCTCGAGATCAAGGATAATGATGCGCTGACCGATATTAGCGCATTAGAAAACTTATCTGAGGTTACCGGTGAGTTTGTCTTGAAAGACAATTCAATGCTTACAGCCTGTGATGCTTTATGCAAAGCTGTATTGAATGGTATAACCGGTAATATTGAGGTGGAGGACAATGGAGGTTATCCTTGTGACGATTTTGATGATTTTGAAGTGTTTTGCGAATTATTAGCCCTTCCAGCAGAATTGACCATGTTCAAGGGTTACGCAATGGAACGCTCCAACATGCTGGTCTGGGAAACCGAATCGGAAGAAAATACCATGGCATTCCTGGTTGAGCGCTCGCTGAATGGCAAAAACAATTTCCGGGAGATCGGAAGGCTCAATGCAGCAGGAAATTCAACAGTAACCTTGAATTATCAGATGGAAGATGAAAACCCGGTTTCTTTGGCATATTACCGCTTGCGAGTTGTCGATTTTGACGGCAGCTTTGAATTTTCTGATATTATCGCCGTACAAAGATCAAAGACTGATATTGACCTGGTAGAAGTATTTCCTGTGCCGGCAGAAGATGAAGTAACTGTACTGGTACATGCCAAATCTTCCGGCAAAGCGATCATCACCCTTTCCGATTTTATGGGTAGAAAAATAAAAGAAGAGAGAGTAGAGCTTCAGGCTGGGATCAACAGCTTTGAACTCAATTGGTTGGAAAATGAAACAAATTTCTATTACCTGACCATTTATAACGGAGATGAGCGTATCGCTAAAAAGATATTGCGTGCAAGCCGTGATTGATGGTATTAATTTTTGATAACAAAAAAGAGGGGATCAATAACATGGTTCCCTCTTTTTTTATTTGCATATTTCGTATCCACCCTATCCAACTTTTGTTTATATTTAATCTGGATTTGGTAGAAAATCGCTGATCGCTACGCAATTCCTTTGCTTTAATACTACAATTTTTCGTCTCACCTTATGCGTAAA
Source organism: uncultured Saprospiraceae bacterium (assembly GCA_964551455.1). GTDB lineage: Bacteria > Bacteroidota > Bacteroidia > Chitinophagales > Saprospiraceae > JAHDHW01. The sequence goes on along the minus strand of CAZKDA010000242.1, from coordinate 196 downwards.
ATATTAAAGCAAACAAAAAGCTTTTTGTAATTCCATACAACATATCGTGTTTCATTTAAACAATGTTCTTCCTTTTTAAAACAAAGGAAGAAGGTTAAAAATTATCATTTAAAAACTTAAAAAAACATGGATTATGAAAAGACCGTTACACACACTTATCGCAATTTTTATTGCATTGATCTTTATGAACATTCCC
>CAZKDA010000241.1:0-6974 GCA_964551455.1 uncultured Saprospiraceae bacterium | reverse complement strand
GAAGAGTTTGCAAAAGAAGTGAGAACGGAAATTTTGAGGCTCCAGGTAAAAGATGAAACGTCGAAACTCGGAAAAATGGAAATGGATATCAAAAAGCTGGAGCGCGACAATCTGAGGTATGAAAGGGAAATCCAAATGGCGGAAGAAAAAATCCTGAAAAACAAAACCCTGATCGAAGAAAACCTGTCGGCGCAGGAGGAAATGCGGCAAAACATCGAGATCCAACGAACGGTTTTGGACAGCATAAAAGCCATCCGGTTTGATTGATGCTTTTTAAAAAAGTCCAGCATAGAAATTAAAATAAGCTCACAGAATGGATAGATTCTCACAGAAGAGAACCAATCTAAAACTTCTGTGGAAATCTGTGTTTTCTGTGAGATTTAAAAAAGCGTTCCGCCGAACCCGCAGAATCGTATGATTTAATAGCGAGGCCAAAAAAAATAAAACTATTTGTTTTATTTTTGTTTCAATTTTGAAATTTTTTGCTTAAATTATCTTTGGTTTCAGTCATGGTATTTCACATAGTGAAGACGCAACGAATTAGCAATGAAAATGCCGGTGATTGTTTTTCATTTCAAATATCCGGCGAAAAGTTTTTTTGAAATTTTTTATACACAATTTTTAAAACCCGGATTTGGCTCCGCCGGTGAATTTCAATTTTTCTTTTTCGCTACCTGACGTTTTTTACATATTTGCAAAAAGATAATTTATAAGTAAATAATTCCGGGAAAAAACAATTGGGTGAGCTTTGTAAAAATAGAACTTGATTATATTGTAAAAATATTTATGTGTATAATAAACGGCAAATCCGGGATTCAAAAAAGATGAACTTTTAATCAACATATTTTCCACAACCGAAGCCGTACTTATCAACAAGTGCAAAACAAGGAATACAACCGAAGCCGCTTTAACTTGTGGGTTTTTGAATTACTTTTGTGAAATCATACTATAAGGCAACTTCATTGGGCGGAAAGTAACAGTTCAATTAAAAAAGAATTTTTAACCAAATGGCAGATTCTACCAAGTCGATCAAGCAAATTGGAGCTTATCGCAATCAAATGAAGGGAAACGATCTATCCAATTACGTTTTTGGAAAAGTGCAGCCTCAGGCGCTTCCGCTCGAAGAAGCGGTTTTGGGTGCGATCATGCTCGACAAAGACGCGCTTCCGATAGTTCTCGATATTATTCGCGCTGAAAGTTTTTACTCCGATGGCCACCAGCATATTTACAAGGCCATGCTCCGCCTTTTCGAAAAAAGCCAGCCGGTCGATTTGCTTACCGTCACCGAAGAGCTGAAAAAATCCGGCGACCTGGAAACCATTGGCGGACCTTTTTATTTGGTAGAACTGACCAACCGGGTGGCTTCCGCCGCCAATATTGAATACCACGCGCGGATCATTGCCCAAAAACACATCCAGCGGGAATTGATCTCCGTTTCCACAAAGATCATCCGAGATGCCTACGAAGATACCACCGACGTTTTCCAACTGCTCGACGACGCCGAGCAAGGCCTCTTTTCCATCACCCAACAAAACCTCAGCCGTGGTTACGAAAGCATGGGCGCCCTGGCCAGCCGTGCGCTGAAAGCCTTAGAAGAACTGGCTGAAAAGGAAGACGGTCTCACGGGAATACCGACCGGGTTTACGGATTTAGACAGGCTTACCTCCGGCTGGCAATCCTCCGACCTCATCATCGTTGCGGCGAGGCCCGGTATGGGAAAAACCGCTTTTACCTTATCGCTCGCAAGAAATGCCGCTTTGGATTTTAACAAAGGAGTAGCCTTGTTTTCTCTCGAAATGTCAAATGTCCAATTGGTGCAGCGACTCATTTCCATGGAAGCGGAGATCCAGAGCAGCAAACTGAGGAATGGTCAACTGGAAGAATACGAATGGCAACAACTCCACAGCGCCATCGAAAAAATGAGCGAAGCGCCCATCTTTATCGACGACACGCCCGGCATCAATGTTTTTGAGCTTCGCGCCAAATGCCGAAGGCTCAAAATGCAGCACGATATCCAACTCGTCATCATTGATTACCTCCAACTGATGACCGGCGGTCCGGACAATAAAAACGGAAACCGCGAACAGGAGATCAGCCAAATTTCCCGCGCTTTGAAAGGGCTGGCAAAAGAACTGAGCGTCCCGGTGATCGCGCTATCGCAGCTCAGCCGTGCTGTAGAAACCCGCGGCGGATCCAAAAGGCCGCAGCTGTCTGATTTGAGGGAATCCGGAGCAATCGAACAGGATGCGGACATCGTTTCGTTCATATACCGCCCGGAGTATTACCAGATTCTGGAAGACGAAGAAGGCCAATCGCTCAAAGGCGTAGCCGAGATCATTGTAGCTAAACACCGGAACGGCGCTTTGAAAACCGTGAAGCTGAAATTCACCGATCAGTTTGCAAAATTCAGCGATCTCGACGACCCCAATTTCAACGAACTCATCGGCGGAGCGGATGGCGACCCAGGCAAAAACTCCATCATCATTACCCGGCCTTCCAAAATGAACGACGATGAAGATATTCCTTTTTAGGTTAGACGTCAGACCCGCCCGCCCGACTGTCAGACGGACAGGAAACAGATACTAGACACTAGACTGTAAACCAATTATAGTGTACTCTGCCCCAGCTGACTGTTGTCGGCCAGGTTTGTTTACTTTATTTTTGACCAACTACTACCTATGAAAAAACCTCCTGAAAAGAATACTCCCAACAAAAAAAGTACTTCTGAAAAAACACCCTCCGATCTTTCAGACCAGGAAAGCTCGCAAGGGATGCGGCTCAATAAATTCATAGCCCATTGCGGGATCTGTTCCCGCCGCAAGGCTGCTGAATATATCCAGGAGGGGCTGATCGCTGTCAACGGAAATACTGTAAAAGAAATCGGCCACCGCGTGATGGAAAACGACGTGGTCACATTCAGGGGAAAAGAGGTGAAACCCGAAACGAAATTGATTTACCTGTTGCTCAACAAACCCAAAGATTTCGTCACTACGGTCAGTGATGAAAAAGGCCGGAAAACGGTCATGGATATCATCAGCAAAGACATCAAAGAACGAATTTACCCCGTTGGGCGGCTCGACCGCGCCACGCTCGGCCTCCTGCTCCTTACAAATGACGGAGAGTTAGCCAAAAAACTTTCCCACCCTTCGCATAACGTCAGCAAAGTTTATCATGTCGTCCTGGATAAACCTGTAAGCCCGGAGCATCTGGAAATGATCAGAAACGGCCTCAACCTCGAAGACGGCCCTGCTCCTGTCGATGGCGTCAATTACCTCCACAATGCACCAAAAAACCAGGTAGGTATTGAAATCCACATCGGCAGAAACCGCATCGTCCGGCGGATTTTCGAGCATCTCGGCTATAGGGTTGAAAAGCTGGACAGGACGATCTACGCAGGCCTGACGAAAAAAGACCTCCCGCGTGGCCGCTACCGCCACCTCACCGAAAAAGAGGTGATCATGCTGAAGCATTTTACGTGAAACTCCTGGTGCTATTCAAAAATGGCAGTGCAATTCCCGCTCTGCGAGACAGGCTATTTTTCATTCATTCCCGATTTCATTGGGATCAACATGCATCATCTGTAAATTGGGAAGCAACTTGCGTAAATTAGTTTGCATATTTCGAATTGATAAAATGCGGGATGACATCCAGAAAAGCATGTTTCATTATGCCCAGAAAACCATCAGGGTGGCCATAATTATAAGTACTCTGCTTGGGTCCTTCGGTTAAATGTTTTCCATCCGGTTGTATGATAACCTCATACGATCCGCCATTGGCCGTTTTGCTTAAAAATTTCAGATTTGGATTTTTGGTATCCATTGTTGGAGCTCCCTCCACATTGGGATAAGGATTTACAACCATATCGACTTCCTGATCCGGCTGATGGAACTTGTTTTTAATATGCGGCTGAAGTTCCCAAATTAATCCGGCTTCATCCTCATATATTGCATCATTGAGGTGCTTCAGGTTACCTTCCGGCAATTTGTTGTGTTTGTTTCTATTGACATGCCAGTCGGAATGGCCCATTGCCCAAAGCAATACAACCAAAACTAAAAACAGAATGATCAAAGTCACCTTCTTTTTTTTCATTGATGATGTTCAAAAATAATTCACTTAAATTACCCGGAGGCATATAATGTTTTTTTTGTACGACCCACTACGGGGAAGGGTGTTCAAAAGTCCGGGAAAAAGCTGCTGCCAAAAAAAACGACAGCATTAATACCTACAATTTTGAACAACCTCAACATACAACTAAATTGTCTGGGATTTGAAGGCATTCCTTTCGCGGCTGGGCAAAGTTGGTTATAAAATATATTCACCCCCCCCGACCATCTCTTTTCCGCTTATACGCTTTGGCTGCGAAATATAAAAAGATGGAAAACCCTGCAATTCCGATCAGTACATACCAGTAATTCAACCCGTCCCTTACCACTGCAAAAAGCACAATACTAACGAGGAATAAGGTGGGAACTTCATTCAACAATCTCAGTTGGAAGGAGCTGAGCCTGTTGGTTTGGTTTTCCAAATCCCGGATGATCCTTTTACAAAAAAAATGATAGCCGATGAGCAGAAACACCAGCGCCAGTTTGATCCTCATCCAGGAAGAACTCAGGTAGTCCGGATGTTGAATGAGCATGGCAAAACCGAAGATCAGGGTAAAAACCATTGCGGGGGTAGTGATGATCCGGTAGAGTTTATGCGCCATGATGTTGAATTGTTTGCAAAGGATTTCGCTTTGTGGCTGCGGTTTTTGTTCCGCTTCAACATGATAGACAAACAGCCGGACGAGGTAAAACAATCCCGCAAACCAGGAGACAAAACCGATGATGTGCAAGGCTTTGAAATAAAAAAACATGTCGCTTTTTTCTGCAAAATACAACTTCCCGTCTGAACCTGTTGAATAGTGCGCTGTTAAGTTGGCAGAGCCAATCCGGTAGCGGTTCGGCGGAAGATATTTTGCCGTGTGATTCTCTGCTGAATCATAAAATCCCAGAGTCTGAAAGTTTCTATTTTCCGGATCAGGAATCAAAAAGAAATTGAAACCTGAAGACAAAATTCATTTAAAGTCCGATTTTGAACCGATATTTTTGTTAGTTTTATCGCTGCTTTTGGTACACCAAAAGTGAGACTGATATTAATTATATGTTTCAAATATGAAAAACATAACTTGCTCGCATCAGTCGCTAAAATCTTACTTTAAATTAATTAAACATAGGCTATGCTTTTAAAGAACTCCCTACTGATTTCAATCGCATTTTTTATCTCTTTCAACTTATCCGGTCAGGAGCAAATGGAAAGGTTGTACCGAAGCGACCGCCAGAATACCGCGCTGGATATTGCACAAACATCGGACGAAGGCTATATGATCCTTTCTGCCGGAAAAGATTTGGGTGCCACCGATTTTGATTATTATACCATCATAAGATTATCCAATAAAGGAGATTTCCTTTGGGCTAAAGATTATGAGTTTGAGGAAAAAGTGATCAACGGCGGCTCGCTTCATTTGCTGGAGGAAGATAGTTTTCTGGTTTATGGCGCTTTGCTGAATATGCCAAAGAGCCGGTTTTTAATGAAAGGAGATCCGGCAGGTAATGTGGTATGGACAAGGGGGCTGGAAAACAATAATGTGGATAATAATACCTTCGTGTTCAATACACCTCTGGAACTTTCTTATCAAAATGGCTATATCGTCGGAGGCGTTGATGGAAAACTTTTAGCTGGCACCAGCGAATCGTGGGTTTCTGAATTGGACTCTACCGGCACAGTATTATGGACAAAATACTATTCCAATCCGGATTATGATCTTTTGAATATCATCAATGCGAAGTCCACACGTGATTCCGGCTTAATAGCTTGTGGATTTGTTGCAACAAACCTCGCATCCCCGGCAGATATGTGTCTGATCAAAACAGATAGCCTCGGAGAGATTTTGTGGAGCCGGAAGTACGGCGAAGTGGCTGTCAATGAAGGTGGGTCAGCAGTAATTCAAACACCGGATGATGGTTACCTTTTGGGTGGAACCATAGCTAACAATCTGGGGATTCTTATCAAAACCGATACGCTTGGCCTGGAGCTGTGGTCGCGAAATATTGATTTTGAAATTCCAAATACTACTACGTATATCCACGAAATTATTATGGCGGCTGATGGAAACGCCGTTGTTGCCGGAACGCTTTTCGGTGCGAATGACAATTTTGCATTCATGATAAAATTCGACCCTGCTGACGGAGATGTAGTCTGGAAAAGAAAATACAGAGCCTCTACGGAAGATTTTCAACCCAATGGATTGTCGGAAGCGCCATCAGGCGGTTTTGTTTTTGTGACAACGAGCGAAGAAAATGGTGAACACGCAGGCCCCCACCTGATAAAAACCAATGCTGCCGGCGAAGTTCTGACCTGCGACACTACGATCATGGAAGACCTGCTCGTGGCAACTACGGTGACGGTCGATACCCTGTTGAATATCGCAACCACCGAGAATGTCGTCAATTTGGACGTCACCGTTGCCGATACCCTCAACTACTCAATGGACATTCCCAATGTTACACTGGAATCCTTCGGCCCATTCTGCCCCGATGAAGATTTCGACGTTACTTTTGATGCGACCATCGATGGAGCGCTATCCTATGAATGGAGTACCGAAGAAACCACGCCGATGATCACCGTTTCCGATTTTGGTAGTTACATGGTCACTATTACTATGGGTGTGGACTATTGTTATGAACTTTGTCCTTCATCAGCCATCAATGAAAAACCGCTCCCGACAGTAGAAATTGGTGTAAATCAAGCCCCTTACTGTACAGAGGGTTTTGTAAACCTGAGCGCCAATGCCACCGATACAGATTCGTATTTGTGGTCAAACGCTGAAAACACACAAGTCATCCAGGTTGAGAATAACGGAGCCTACTCAGTGACCGCAACCAACGAATGCGGCGACGCCGAAGCCGATATCGATCTGGTGATCAGTACGACGC
>CAZKDA010000240.1:0-7020 GCA_964551455.1 uncultured Saprospiraceae bacterium | reverse complement strand
GCCAAAACCGGCATTGCAAAAGCCGAATCCATCCTCGATACCAAAGTGCTGGACGCCCCCAGAATGAAAGGATCAGGCGCTGTAGCTCCCCAAAAGAAAATGATAATGGCTTTGAGTTTTATGATGGGACTTTTCATTCCGTTTTTGTGGATCATGTTTTTCGATCCTTACGATGGCGAGATCACCAACGCCGAGCAGATCGAGGCCTTTTCTTCGGTTCCGATTATTGCGAATATCGCGCACAAGTCTTCGAGGACTCCAAAGTTCGATACTTCTTCTGACAATTGGCAGGTTGATGAAACTTTCAGGGATCTGATCGCCAACCTACAGGTCTCAATCGTTGATACCACAGCCAAAGTCATCGGTGTAACTTCCACGGTGCCGAAGGAAGGAAAAACATTTTGTGCGATCGAACTTGCCAAAAGCCTGGCAGCACAAGGTAAAAAAACGCTATTACTTGAAACAGATATTCGCAACCCGAATATCATAAGGGATATAAAGGAACCTCAAGACAATAAACTGCAACTCAAAGATGTCAAAAAGAATTCCCTGCCTCCAACGAACGGCCTGACGACTACCTCCAACAAATCTAATGAAAAAGATAACCCCGGATCAGGTCCTGTCTTCGAATTTGAATTGGCAAAAAACGAAAAAACCGGGTTGATCCACTATCTGAAAAACGAGGTGACTTTTAACAATTTCCGTGACATCATTCATCAATACGACCACACACCCAATCTTAAATATATTCCTTCACAGCAAGTAGGGGACGACAACCCGCATTTGTTGCTTTCCGACCCAAAACTAGGGCAGTTGATCCATAAGCTCAAAGAGAATTTCGACTTCATCGTGATCGACTCTGCACCAGTAGGAGTGGTATCCGATTATTTGCTGCTCTCTAGGTTTATTGATATCAGTATTTTTGTGATCCGAAGAAATGTTTCAAAGCTGTCTTATTTAAAAGGCATCGATAAAATCATTAAAAAAGGCAAATTGCGCAACCCGTTCCTGCTTTTCAATGACGTATCCGGGAAATCTTTCAAATACGGTTATGGCAAAGATTATCAATACGGCGGCAAGCCAGCTAAAAAATACAGCTATCGAAAAAGCTGAGTTTCACCTCTATTCACATATTTTTTGATTTTTTTTATTCTTATCGGTTTAAGAATGGTGCTAAAATTGTTTTAATACCTGTCAGTTTTTTAAAGCAAATAAATTGAAGAATTTTTCAGCAGCGTAAAAACAGCATTGATTGAAAATCCAGACACTAGCCCGGAACAAACCCTAAACTCATGAAAAAAGTCCTCATAGATATTTACCACCTTCCTCAGTTCAACTTTTTTAAAAATGCCATCCTGAATTACAAACCGGATGAAATTGATGTGTTCTGCGTAAACCGAGGCAAACTGCTACAAGTGATACAACATGAGTTGCCCGGCTACAACGTCACTTGCATCGGCGACTACAAACACAACAAAGGAATGTACTCCATGATCTTCAGGATCATCATCCCGCGCATCTGCCAGCTCTATCGCGAAATCGATTCCGACAAATACAAATTCATCTTAACAGCCAATTACCAGGCAAATTTTATTGGAAAGTTGAAGGGGATACCCAATATCGCTTTTAATGACGATCCTAGAAAATTCGTATTTCCATTCCTGAAATTTTCAGCCGACGAAGTTTATCTTCCGCCTTTCGGCGATCACTATAAAGGCGTAAAGTTTTTCAACGCACTCAAAGAATGGTCGTATCTGTCACCGCGATATTTTACACCCGATGAATCGGCGCTGAAGGCTTATCAGCTTACACCCAAAAAATATATTTTCATCCGCGAGGTTTCAACCAAAACGTCGAATTACCTTACCCAGGATCGGGATATTATATTATCAGTTGCAGATCAGTTTCCTTCCGACTGGCAGGTTGTCCTTTCTTTGGAAAATAAAGAAAACACTGACCTGTATCCCAAAAACTGGATAATCTTAAAAGAACCTGTAACAAATATCCACTCATTGATGTATTATAGTGCTGTGGTGATCTCCTCAGGAGACAGCATGGCAAGAGAAGGTGCAATGCTCGGCGTTCCATCCATTTACGCAGGCATCCGCGACATGCCGGCCAACGAGATACTGATCCGAAAAAATATGCTGATGAAACTCGGTCCAGATGAAATCATAGCCACCATCAAAAATATCCTTGAAGGAAAACAGTCATTCGACAACCAGAACAATTTCAGAAACCTGCTCTTCGAGGAATGGGATGATATTACTGAACTCATTTTAAATAAATCAGAACAATCTTTAAATTAATCAAATATGAATGTTTCAATTTTCGGTATGGGATATGTTGGCTGTGTCAGCCTCGCTTGTCTGGCGCAAAATGGTCACTATGTGATCGGCGTTGATGTCATCCCTTCCAAGATCGACCTGATCAACCAGGGAAAACCGACGATCATTGAAAAAGACATCGATATTTTAATCGCGGAAAACTGGAAAAACAAAAGGATTTCAGCTACCCTGAATTTTAAAGAAGCAGTTTTGGATACCGACGTCTCGATAATCTGTGTAGGTACGCCTTCCAATTCTCATGGCCACCTCAATCTCAACGCCATTTATGAAACAGCCAAACAAATCGGGCTGGCATTGAAAGAAAAAGACAGCTTTCATGTGGTAACAATCCGGAGTACAGTCATTCCGGGAACCAATAAAAAAGTCGGTGAGATTATCGAACAACATTCCGGCAAAAAACGCAACGAAGCCTTTGCCGTGGTTTCTAATCCTGAGTTTTTAAGAGAAGGCTCCGCCGTCAAAGATTATTACAACCCGCCGGTCACCGTGATCGGCACCGACAACCCGAAAGCTTCGCAAATACTGGCTGAAATGTACAACGGAATCGAAGCGCCTATCGAAGAAACCAATATTGAAATCGCAGAACTCATCAAATATGTCAACAATTCTTTCCACGCTTTGAAAGTCTCTTTCGCAAACGAAGTAGGAAACATCTGCAAAAACATGGGCATCGATTCGCATAAACTCATGAAGCTGTTTTGCATGGACGATCAGTTGAACTTGTCTCCGTATTACCTCAGGCCAGGTTTTGCTTTTGGCGGCTCTTGCCTTCCAAAAGACCTGACGGCCTTTAAAACTTTGGCGCACGATTTTTACCTCGATAGCCCCGTGCTTAATTCCATCATGGATTCCAACGAATACCAGAAAAAAAGAGCGCTGAAAATGATCCTCGAAAAAGGGGTGAAACGAATCGGGATTCTCGGACTGAGTTTCAAAAAAGGAACAGACGACCTTCGTTACAGCCCGATCGTTGACCTAGCGGAAAACCTGCTGGGTAAAGGATTTACTTTGTCGATATACGATAAAAACGTCAATATTTCCAAACTCACAGGAACCAACAAACTTTACATTGACGAGCATATTCCGCACCTGTCCGAACTGATCTCCGACGATCTGAACGCCGTGGTTGAAAATTCCGAACTGATCGTCATTTCTCACAACGAACCTGAATTTAAATGCATCGATACGCGATTCCCGGATAAAACATTCATCGACCTCGTAAAAATCAAAGAGGGTATCAGCGCCGGCAATTATGAGGGCATTTGTTGGTAATATCTGAATTTTGTGTTATGGCCAGAAAAGTTTTAATTCACACGCGAAATCTTTCTATTCCAGGCGGGAAACAGAGTTATCTCCTTGCCATCCAGGATTATTTTAAAAGCGATGTGACCTATTTCAATTACGGCATGCCCACCCCCGGCAAGGAATCTTTTTTTGCATTCCTCAATAGGTTTTTCGGCGACTATTTCAAATTCTACCGCGAATTGAAAAACGGAGGATACGACGCCGTTCACATCAATACTTCGCTGAATTTCAAATCCTACTTTCGCGATAGCATTTTCACCTTGATCGCCGCTATGCTTGGCGTAAAAACGCTTGTTTACTGGCATGGATGGCGCTGGGATTTTGAAAATAAATACGTCAAAAAAATGCTGCCGTATTTCCATTTTACTTTTGGGAAAGCCGACGCCATGATCTGCCTGGCCAACGAATTTGCGGAAAAACTCAAATCTTATGGTTATAAAAAACCCGTTCACCTCGAAACTACCGTCGTCGAAGACCTCATCCTCAACCACAGCAACGGCCACACCACCGCTAACCCTTATAAAAACGGCAACATGGTGATCCTTTTTCTGTCGAGGGTTGAAAAGGGAAAAGGAATTTATGAAACCATCGATAGTTTTGAAAAACTCCAACCGAAGTTTCCCCACCTTTCACTCAATATCGCCGGAGTCGGCAGTGAACTGGATAAAGTGAAAGAATACGTTTCCACAAAAAATATCTCCGGGATCAATTTTCTGGGCTGGATCGATGGCAAACAAAAAGCCCAGGCTTTATACGAATCCGATATCTTTGTGCTGGCCTCGTACAGCGAAGGAATGCCGATCAGCGTACTTGAAGCGATGGCTGTTGGTAAATCCGTTGTAACGACTGATGTCGGTGGCATTAAAGACTTTTTCGTAGATGGCAAAATGGGTTTAAAAGTTAAAGTCAAAGACACTTTCGATCTCGAAGAAAAATTTGAAACCCTGCTTTCCAACCCGGAGATGATGAAACAGATCGGCACATTCAACCGCGACTACGCCCGTGAAAATTTTTCTGCCATCCAGGTAGCTAAAAGGCTCGAAAATATTTATGACCAGATCATTTCCGGCTCCGGGGATTCCAACAATTAGCTTTGACAAGCTTTGTTTTCGCCTCCCAAAACCGTTTAATTCCTTATGAAAGAAATCCGTTTTGGAATATTGTGCACAGGTTTTAGCCTCCAGGCCTGGCAAGCCGAAACCATCAAAAAATTACTGGCGAAATCAAACCTGAAACTGGAATTGCTGATCTTCGATGTTTCTCAAAATGCAACTCCACCCAACACTAACTCCAGCCAACTTTTCTGGAAGATTTACCAGCGGTTTTACATCAAAAGAAAATCCAAAGCCCTTAAAATCGTCAAACTTTCCTCAACTTTAAAAAATGCCGCCACGATCAATTGCACAACAAAAGTTGGTGTAAACGGAAACCATGTCTTCAATCCATCTGACATCGGAAAGATAAAAGATCATCAACTGGATTTTATCCTGAGTTTTAATTATCAAAAGCCGAAAGGCGATATCCTCGATGCAGCTAAATTTGGGGTCTGGACATTTGATTTTGGGCAAGGTCCACAAGGTTACAATTCTCCGTCATGCTTTTGGGGAATCTATCACGAAAACCTCGTGACCGGAGCTTTTTTAAAAAAACTTACCAATGACGCCGGCAGCGAGATCATCCTCAAACAAGGGTTTTTGAAAACCGAAGTAGCTTACGCCAAAAACATCGACAACATCCATTTTGAAGCTTCGAGGTGGCCGCTTCTGCTTTGTGCAGACATTGAAAATGACCATGATGAAATATTCCGAAATGTCACACCGATTTCCGGCGAGAATGCACAGCTCAAACCCTCGAACGCCCAAATGATAAAGTTTTTTCTCACGCAGTTCAAACTATATTTAAAAAAGGGATACAAAACTTTGTTCATTACGGATTATTGGAATATCGGCGTAGCAATGGCGCCCATCCAGGCATTCCTCGATCCTGATAATTTGCCGGAGGTCAAGTGGTTTCCCAAACTCCCGAAAAACAAATTCATCGCTGATCCATTTGGCATTTTTTACAACGATGAACTTCATATCATTTACGAAGATTTTCTGTTCCACGAGCGCATCGGCAAAACCGCTGCTTTTCAGTTTGAAAACAATCAATTCAAAGACAACGGCATCGTGATCGACGAGCCTTTTCACATGTCCTATCCTTTTGTTTTTGAACAGGAAGGAGCCGTTTATTGCATCCCCGAAACTTATCAGGCCAACCAGGTGAGATTGTACAAAGCCCTGGAATTCCCAAAAAAATGGAAGCTGGAAAAAGTGCTGATCGACAACTATGCCGGCATAGACAACACATTGTTTTTATATGATGGCCTGTGGTGGATGTTCTCAACCGACAAAAACGACGGCGTACATTACAACCTCAAACTTCATTTTGCGGATAACGTTTTCGGCAATTGGCAACCCCATCCGAAAAACCCTGTAAAAACAGACATCCGCTGCGCCAGACCTGCCGGAAATATCTTTGTTCACAACGGAGAAATTTTCCGTCCTTCAATGGATTATTCCGAAAAAGTAGAAGGAAGGATCGTCATCAATAAAATTTTAAAACTCTCGAAAACCGACTTCAAAGAAGAAAAATTTTGCATCGTCAATCCATACACCGATACTTTTTTTTCCGACAAGATCCATACCTTGAGCCAGGTGGGGCAGTTTACCATCATCGACGGCGCAAAAGAATTGTTTGTTCCCGGGAATATCCATGCGCTAAAATACAAATTGGTTTCGCTGCTGGGTAAATTGACAAAATAATTGAGAAGGTTGTGAAGTTGCTAATTTGCTAATTTGCTAATTTGCTAATTTGTTAATTTGTTAAGTCGGAAAGTTGTTATACACGACACCGCATAGATTTCGGATTATAAAAATTAATCTATGCTTAGTCGGTATAACTGTTCACTGAAAATTTCGGGAAAAGAAAAATCCGAAATTTATCCGTGAACAAGTATAATAACTTAATCAACTCAATAACTTAATAACCCAATCAACCCAATCAACTTATTCAACTTAAAAACCCCATAACTTAATAACCCAATCAACCGTTAATAATACCATGAAGACAATTACAATTTTAATACTCGCAACTTTTCCCTTCTTCGGATATTCCCAACGATCCGGTCTTATTTTTCAGTCCGGTTTTGAGGGTGATACCAAAATGACCGAACAAACCAGTAAGTCGGCAAAGATCACCGGTACCGATCACACCATCCGCAATTTCAACAGTTGGGACGATGACCTGAATGGACACTTGAACATTGGATATTTCAATATTCAATACCAGGGCGGCGACAAATCCCAGCGACTGGCAGAAATCGTGG
>CAZKDA010000239.1:0-7051 GCA_964551455.1 uncultured Saprospiraceae bacterium | reverse complement strand
TCGATGATGTCCTGTTCAGTTGATCTTTTTAAACTCACTGGCTTTTTTGATTTTCTTCCGAAAAAGTTTTGGTATAAGAGCTTGTTTAAACTTCCATCAATCGGCTACAATCGGCAAATTTAGACAAGCTCTAGGGCCGGAAGGAACCGCTATCGCATTTTTTTATTTTTGTCAACCTGAGCGGTTTTAACAATACACAGATCAAAAATAATCACAGGCACGCGAAAATCGTATGCCTGTGACCATTTATTTCAATCTAAAATTCTTTCTTTATTCATTAAAAATCTCAATCTCTGTAAATTGAAAATTCAATTTCGTATGGCAAAGTGTACTGGTTCTGCTGCTGATCCCAGAATTCGCCAGTTCCTTCGAGCGATCCCTCGATCTTTTCTCCTACGGCCCCATACAATGTAAATTCAACCTCTGTGGCATTGCAATTCAATCCGGAGCATTCGTTGATCAGCATTCCCTGCGTCGGGTAGATGACTGTCGAGTACATCCACTCAATCACAGAACCATCGTAAACGCCGACATCATTAGCTAATATTCCGATACTGACCTGCTCTGAAGTCGATTGCGGATCGTGAGCGAAGATAAAGGTTGTGCCTGAGGAATCCACGGCTCCTACCACAACAAATTGGCGAGATTCACCATCAACCGTGATAGTCAACCATTCATCAAGTTGATTTCCGCAAGCAGCGATCTCTCCGAGATCGATAACCGGCGCAACCGGATAAGTCAGCACATCGCTTTCTTCGAGGCCAACAATGTCAAGTCCTACCACTTCCAACTCAGATGCATTATCACAATTGAAAAGTGAAGTAGAGATTTCGTTATTGCCTTCGAGGAAATAATAGGAAAACTGATTGCCCAGTGTCAGGGTTACCCAGCCATTGGTAACTGGCTCATCATCACAATCGACTACCGTTCCGGTAATTTCCACAAGATCAGGCGATGTAACTTCGATGATCCCCAGATCAGTGTCCACGCTGAAAGGTCCGATGTTGGAAACCAGACTTTGGTAACAGGTGCCGTATTGACTGATGGTCATCGTCAATTCTTCATTTGCAGGCATTTTGCCACTGAAAAAACCGTTGTTATCCGTCGTGCCGCAGGCGCCGTATCCATTGCCGGAAGCAAAATTTACACAAACCCAGGCATTGGCTACAGGCACTCCGTTTTCGTTATGGACGGTACCGCTGATCGTGACCAACGGAAATGGCGCATCGCAATTCCAGAAAGAGAAGTGAGTCACCTGGCCTACATATTCATTGCCGATGCGGGCTGCGATCCCTTCCTGCTGCCAAAGGCCGTATTCTTCATTGAAATACCACAAAGGAATTTCGTCTGGGGCATTGTCCTGTAGTTCTGTGGGCACGGGGAAAGTCAACTCAGCTTTGAGATTATTGCCGACGTTGAGTTTCTGTCCGCCATCGCCGGTCAGTTCCACAGCCATCATGCCGTAGGAAGCCAAAGCCACTTCTTCGTTGAAGCGGTTTACGCCCTGGAGGTTTCCGGGCATTACTTCCGAAAGATCGGCTGCTGTGGGGTCGATCCAGCGGGCAGCTACATTCACGTTGCCGCTGTATAATTGCCCGGCAGCTGTGATAATGCTGTTTGCCGGAAAGCTGAGCTTGATGCCTTCGCCGCTTTCCACATTGCCGCCTGATCCGGAGGCAAATGAACCGATATTGGTTTTAGAAAGTAATTTGATGTTTGCATAATTTTGCGATCCCTCTTTCGGGAAAAAACGGTAAGATCCGTTGAAATAACCGTCTTTTTTCACTAAAACAAAAGTTCCGGCGGCATTCATGGTCATTTGGTTGTACACAAAGAATCCTTTATCATCGGTGGTTCTGTTCTGGCCGTTCAGCGTAACGGCGGCACCGGCAACTGGTTGTCCGGCTTCATCGCGCACGACTCCTGCGAGAGAGGCATTTACGTTAATGATCTCTTGTTCCCAATCATCAAGATTGATCACGGGCGGATTAAAATAGGTCGTGCCGGTGATCTTTTCGTCAACATCTTTTCGACAGGAAAAGAATACAAAAAGTACTAAGCTGAATAATGTGATTTTTTTCATGTGTAATTTTAAATTTTCGAAAGGGTTTATTTAAAATATTAAAACAGGTTTTCAAAAGCGCTTCTGTTTGTATTAATCCCTTGAGTTGCAAAAACGCTGCAAAGCAAATTAATTTTTTTTGAAAAAAATCGAATTGGGTATAGAAAAGGGTTTCTCACCGGATCGGGCTTTGGGTGCTAAAATGGAGTGGATGGTTTGTCGTTGGAGATGAAAAATAAAAAAAGTTTGGTTGTACATGACCAAACTTTTTTAAGTAACCGGAACCTGTGAATGACCGGAGATGATCGTTTATTAGTCGATTTTCACATCGATCACTTATTCTGTCTTGCCCATTTTTTATTGGAAATGATCTCCGCCTTTTTGATGTTTTCCGACAAAATCTCAGAAAACAGGCGAGCGCCTTTATCATTCATGTGAGTCCTGTCATTGAACAGGTCATAACGGTATAAAAAGCGATTGTCATTTGAAAAATCGAAAAGCGGAACTTCGTATTTATCTGTGATCGCCAGCAATTCATTCAGCGATCTGTTTTTTGAATAGTCTGTTTTGTAAAGGTTGGGAGAGATCGCGAATACCAGTTCAATCTTCTGCTCCCGTGCAAGATCAATAAACGATTCAAACGCTGAAATGAAATATGTATCCAGATCTTTGTTTACGGGTCTTGGAATTTTGACTTTTTGACTTGCAGCAGTTGCAGGGGGTTTCATCTGCCTGTATGCTGGCACATAACCATCGTATGAAAGCTGCGGAGCTAGATAGTACTTCAATGCATGGACAATAGTAGAATTGTACTGATATGATTTAAAAAACAATTGCAGATCGATCAATTTAGATTCCTTCAAAAAAATCGGTCTTAGCACATCGCGGTGTTGCCAATAATACGGATAAAGGTCGCGCAATCCATCATAAGCCTTTTCGGATTCGTACAGCCAGTTTTTATCGACATTGAGAATGATCAACTTTGGTTTTGTTCTTTTAAGCACCATTTTTTGTAAGGCGACATGGAAGATCAACTCTTGGCCTAATACACCATAGTTGTAGGCTCTTTGGTGGAATTCTTTCTCAAAAACCTCCGGCACGTAATGTTGGTTAGCGCGAGAGCTTCCGAAAATCATGATATCCGCAGCCGCCTCATTGATAGAATGGGTGATCCTGGCATATTTTCCGGTTTGCTGGGCGAAAAAAAATTGTTTTAGTAAAGAACCCAGGGCAAAATCTATTACCAGTAAAACCATAATAAATTTCAGTGCTTTGATCACCAGCTTTGTATATTCCTTTCTACTCATCGCTTAAAATTGAAAATAGATAAACTGGCTTTCGCCAAATACTCCTAATGATAAAATAATGAACACAACAACGGCAAAGGCAGACATGCGCACCAATTCGTATCTGTTGGTTGAAAATGAAAACATCGTTTTGAAATATTCCTTTTTAATTTCAACCAATACAAGAAAGGAAATGGCCATTAAGGCATAAATGGGTGCGGTCACGTCGGCGCCGTCGCCGATGTATAATTTTCCGGGGTCCGTGAATATCGAATTGACAATATGCAAGGCATCGCTGATACTGGCGGCCCTGAAAAATATCCAAGCAAAATTGATCAATACAAATGTGGCAAAAACATTAAGCAGGCGATATCTGTCGCGTTTGAACCACATGGCTTCTGCAATCAAATAGATGCCGTTCAAGGCACCCCATGCCACGAATGTCCAATTGGCGCCATGCCATAATCCGCTGATCAGGAAGGTAATAAACAGGTTAAACAGCCATCGCGGTTTGGCAACTCGGTTTCCTCCGAGGGGTATGTAGAGATAATCTCTGAACCAGGTTGACAGTGAAATATGCCAGCGTTTCCAAAACTCGCTGACCGTAGCTGCAAAATAAGGCCGCCTGAAGTTCGTCATCAGGTCAAAACCAAAGAGTTTGGCTGTACCGATAGCGATCAGGGAATATCCTGCAAAATCACCATAGATCTGGAAGGAAAATAAAAACGTCGCCAACATAAAACTCAACCCGTGGTGATGCTCCACATTATTATAAATGGCATCGACATAAATGGCTGCACGGTCTGCAACGACTTCCTTCAAAAAGAAACCCCAGATCATCAGTTTAATGCCTTGAGAAAAAGCAGCGTAGTTGTAGCTCCTGTTCACCAAAAACTGAGGCAACAGGTTGGATGCCCTTTCGATCGGGCCGGCTACCAACTGCGGGAAAAAACTTACAAAAGCGGCAAATATGATAAAATCCTTAGTGGGTTCGAGCTTTCCTTTGTAAATATCAATCGAGTAGCTGAGGGTTTGGAACGTATAAAAACTGATACCGACAGGTAAAATAATATTCAATGAACTGCCAGAGATTTCATTTCCGAAAAATGAAAAGGCCGTTACAAAACTGTCAATGAAAAAATTGCAATATTTGAAAAATCCCAGCAATCCCAGGTTTACGGTAATACTCGTCCACAAAAGCAATTTGCGCTTAGTTGTGTTTTCAATTTTCAAAAGTCCAAGCCCGACAAAATAATCCACCACCGTGCTGAAAAATATCAACGATAAGAATCGCCAGTCCCACCAGCCATAAAAGAAATAGCTGGAAACCACGATGAGGAAATTTTGCAGTTTCAGGTTCCTGTTGGTTACAAACCAATAGAGAAGCAAAACGACAGGCAGGAAGATCGCAAAATCAATTGAATTAAAAATCATAGCGTTCTTGACTTAGATTTAGAGTATCAACAGGAGAGCAACTGTGTGTTTGGATTTATTTTATTCACTGACAAATGGGGGGAAGGTCAGCATCTCCAAAACCATTTCCTGGTTTTGTATAATCCAATAAATTCATGCCATAAAATGCAAAGGCAATTCATTTACAACTGTTAGAACGAACATCCCGGATTTTTAGGAACGGTCGATTTTAACCCTTTGACTTTATGTTGTAATTATGATCCCTCCCCTTGTCTTAGATGGGTGCTAAACATTAAATGTGCAGGTAAAAAGTTTATCAGGTTATCTTTCACAAAGGTTACAACCTAGTGAAATTGTTCTCAAAATGGAAATTTTAAAAAACAGGTAATCGGAATTAGAGAAAGAATGGTTTCGGGATTTGTATAATTCGGTTTTGAAGTGTTGTGTGATGGGTAAATTTAGGAAGAAAAATATGATTTTAATTCACTCAATGCAAAATTTTGTAGATCATTTCCTTTAGCAGTTCTCCGTCTGAGGTTGAGTCGCTGTTCACTCCTTTTGATTTCAGGTCGTATTCCCTGAGGATGGAAATCACCTTTTCGGTGTTTTTGCGTTTGAAGTTTTTTGCTGTCGTTTTATATTCTTTCAGAAAGAAATCATATTTCAAACCCAAAGCATTGCACTGTTCCTTTTCAGTCTGGTTTTGCAAAAAATGAAGCATATACACTTTGCTGAAATAATTGCCCAGATTGGCAGTAACCATCACCAGAGGGTGTTTTTTCGGATTGGAAATGAAATAGTTGACGATCTGGTTGGCTTTCAGGATATTGCGCTGCCCAAGGGCTTTTTGCAATTCGAAGATGTTGTAATCCTTGCTGATACCTATGTGGTTTTGGATGAGTTTTTCATCGATAGAAGTTTCACTGGGGAGATTGATCGCCAGCTTGTCCAACTCGTTGGCGATTTTCGAAAGGTCGTTCCCGAGATATTCGGCGACCAGTTGGGCGGCTTTTGGCTGTATCTTCATTTTTTTTGCCGACACGTAATTGGCGATCCAGTCGGGCACCTGGTTTTCGTAAAGTTTTTTGGATTCAAATACAAACGCATGCTCTTTCAGCGATTTACCGAACTTGGTTCGCGTGTCGAGTTTTTTGTGTTTGTGGCAGATCACCAAAATCGTCGTAGTTGCCGGTTTTTCAATGTATAGTTGCAGATCGGCAATATCTTTCATCTCCTGAGCCTCTTTCAAAATGACTACCTGGTAAGGCGCCATCATCGGATACCGGCGGGCTGTATCGACCAGCGATCTGGCATCGGCATCTTTGCCGTAAAAGATGGTTTGATTAAAAGCCCTTTCCGATTCGGCCAGTACATTTTTTTCTATAAAATTGGAGATGGAATCGATGTAATAACTCTCTTCGCCATGCAGCAAATAAACCGGCTTGAAATCTTTAGCCTGCAAGGATTTTATGATGTCCTGGTAAGTCAATGGATTTGCAATTTTTTGAAAATGATTTTGCAAAGATAATCAAAATCATTCTCCAGCCAGGAGGCTAATTTATGAAGAAACTACATTACTTGTGCCCCCTGCCTGTGTGCTCGCCCTTGCTCGTTAATTTTTTTAAAACTTCATCCGAAGTAGCGGCTAGTTTCTGACTGACGAAATGATACCGAGTGACCCCGACCGGCTAGTTCGGCTGGCAGGTTATGATTACAATGTCGCTAGTCGGGAGACTAGCTGTTCTTCCGCAATAAGTGCCGCAGCACTTAGCGAGCAAAGGAGTTTTGGAAAGCGGGGGAAAGTAGTGAGCGGTGGTATTAATTTTTGCAAAAAGGGTTTGGAGTTATTGCCTCCGGTTGATTTCCGCCCCCAGCTAAAATAAATGGAAGTATTTTTAGCCACCTTTTCCCAATATCATCTTTTTAATCAATGAAACCTGTCCGAGATGATAATAGCAATGTTCGATAACTCCCTCGATATTTCGCAAATAGGTTCCATATTTTTCGTCCACAAATACCTCGTCTAATTTTCCATCAGGCATATCGGCAACTTCCCTGGCAAATTTTTCAGCATTGGTCAGAAATTCGTCAACCAAACTTTTCCAGTCAGCTTCCGATTCAATCGGTGGCAGGTCAAAACTATATTTATCCCGGATCTCAAGTTCACCGCCATTGAAGACGTTTAAAATTCCCGCCAAATAATAGTTGACGTGATAAGTCAGGGCAGCAATCGTGTTCAGCGTTCCAATCTTATGGGTCGCTTGTTCCCAGGTCATGCTTTCTATCTGGA
>CAZKDA010000238.1:0-7083 GCA_964551455.1 uncultured Saprospiraceae bacterium | reverse complement strand
CAACTCAATTGTATCATTAAAAGCTCCTATGAATGGTGTGTCAATACAAAGCCAATCCGATGTATTACTTTGTTCTATTATGGTTCTTTCTCTTAACCAAGTATAGTAATCGTCGATCATTGTTGTTAGCCAGTTCATAATATTGCTTGTTGGATGTTCAATATAGTTTCAACATTAATTAGTTTAGCAAAGTTACATATTGCATTATTAAAATCTTCCATTGATTTAACAGACTGTGTATCAAAGTCATAATCTTTTAACGGTATAGCCCATGCTAAAGGTTTATATCCATCTACATAGAAGTGAATATGTGGTTCTGTTCTTTCAAAAAAAGCCCCAGCATACTGCTTAAATATTTCAGGTAGTGTGTCTTTTATGCCTTCAGGATTTAAGTGCCTTCCTTTATAGTCTACTCTGACTAAACCTATATTACTGTATTTCTCTTGATGATGGATAGAAATTTTGAATTGAATTCTCTGATTTGAAGTAATGTCTATGAAAAACTTATAATCAGGTTCATCCGGTGCTAATAGGTCTAACCTATTCTTTTCTTTAGCCAAATCAATAATTTGAAAAGGATTTTCTAATACTTTCTTTGTTCCAATTAAAGCTTGAGCTTCTTCGTTTGTAAACATTTTGTTTATTTTTATTGCCGAGAACGCACGGCCATACCTGACCTTACATTAGCAATTATTAAATTAGTAGCGATAAAACCCTTAAAAAGTGGCAAAACAGGGTGAACCATGCTATGCGATAGGGTACAAGACCTATGCACGGAATAGGACCCTGATCTGCCCTGATGTTGAATTAGCATCCGTGCCAGCAGTTTGAATTTGTGGGGCTGTTTCGCTGGCATAGGCGAGCCCTTGTTAGACAAAGTATTTTTTTTAACTTTGTTTTATTCAATGGGTTAGAGGCTGCTGCACACACTGAAACAGGCGAAAATTGAATTTGAAAATTAATTTTTCAAATGTAGGATATAATCAGTTTAAAGTTATATCCTTTCCAATTTATTCGATAGTATCAGAAGGTGTTAATAGCCTCTCGCTCATTGAATATTTACTCCTCTTCTTGGCTCATAAACGGAGTAAAACCAATACTTTTCCTCTAAGCTATTTTCCTCTTTTATATATTTTTTGTATCCCCTAATGACAACTTGTACAATTGATTCATGCCTGTTTGGAAATATTACTTTTGCCCTTAGAGCATAAAATTTGTTCAATATTAACTCGTTACCATCTAAATTCTTATTTCGATATTCATATAAAACATTAACCTCTTGAATAATTCTTTTTGCTGCGCTTAATAAAAGCCACGACTGAAAAATTTTGTCAAAACCTCGTTGTTTTCGACTAATATGTCTCCATCCAACTCTATTTATAGAAATTTCACCAAGAGATTTATTAATTCTGTTTTCCTTTGGTGAATTTCTCCAGTTTTTGTAAAATTCTCTTGCTGATTTATTTAAAGGTTGATTTAACTTCACAAATGTCAAATTATCATTTGAAAGTTTGATAACTGGAACATGCCTATCTTCGGGAAAAAAACCTGATATTTTTTTAAAATGTCCTTTTGAATGTGAACCAAATCTATTTTGTTTGCTAATCAAAATTATTGACTTATTTTCATTTGTATAACTCTCTTCGTTTTTTAAATCTGTCCAATAACATTTGTTATTATCATCTACAAAAATTAAAATTACGGCTCCTTTAAGTACATTCCACCTTGGCCGATGCGAGAAAATATATTTTTCACTTAGTTGGATACCTATTTTATTTGGTCTTTTTTTATTTTCAACCTTATATCCACTTCCTGATTTTACTTGAACATAAATTGTCTCCCCTGTCCATTCTCCTTTCTTTCTAACCTGAATTACGCCATCAATTCCATCATCATTTTCTTGTTCAAATTTAATCCAATCACTATTCCACAAGTCATTGACAATTTGATGAATTCTCAATGCTCCAGATATTCCTTTTATAGCAGATTTATCTTTCAATTTTGTTTTATTTTGCCTAACAATTGTATACACCCATTGCGTACATTCCCCTTACCCTCACCACCCAATATCGCAAATTCTCCTCAATAACCAACAAAACTCTCACAATATTTCCCACTATGAGCAGCCAAGCAGCACTATCCCCCCTCAAAACTTATCCTTCCTCCGACGCTTCACCACCTGCTTATACATTTTCCCGAAGGCCTTGTCTTTTTTTCTTTTATCGGCGAGCGAGCTTTGGAAGTGTCGGGCTTCGCGTTGCAGCTTGAGGAAGTTTTCGTAGGCGCTGCGGTCCATCTCGCCATTTTCCAGCGCTTCGAGGATGGCGCAGCCTGCTTCGTGGGTGTGCGTGCAGTCTTTAAACTTGCAGTCCTGGCTCAGGCGGCTGAATTCGTCAAAAATTTCGGTGACATTTTCGGTGATCCCGACTTCCCGCATCCCCGGCGTATCGATCAGTATCGCGCCGTTTTCGAGCAGGATCAGCTCGCGGTGGCTGGTGGTGTGTTTCCCTTTGCTGGTGCTCGCACTGACGGCGCCGGTTTTCATCAGCTCCGCTTCCGACAGGTTGTTGATCAGCGTGGATTTTCCGGCGCCCGAAGAACCCAGGATGCAGTAGGTCATGGCGGGTTGCAGCATTTCGCGGATCTGTTCGAATCCGCTTTTTGAGATATTGCTGAATGCGATCAGGGGAATATCCGCGTGTCTTTTTTTGATCTCATCAATCCGCGTTTGCAACGCTGACTCGTCGATCAGGTCGGTTTTGCTCAGCAATACGACAGGCGACACTTTTCCCGCACGGCAAACGGCAAGGTACCTTTCCAGGCGGTTGATGTTGAAATCGTGGTCGAGGCCCATCATGATAAAAGCCACATCGATATTGGCGGCGATGATCTGCTTTTCGCCGAATTTGCCCACCGCCTGCCGTTGTAGGATGGATTTTCTCGGAAACACATGGTGGATCAGCGCCGAGGTATCGTCAAAAACCGAGAAGGCCACCCAGTCGCCCACCGCCGGAAAATCCGCCTTGTCCTTCGCCGAGAATCGCAGGTTTCCCGTAATCTCCGCAGAGTATTCTTTGCCGCCGGCCATGATGGTGTATCTTTCTTTGTGCTCGGCGCTTATCCTGCCCACTTCAAAGCCTTCCAGCTTGTTTTTGATCCGGTGATCTTCGAGGCTCTGGTTGTAGCCTAAATTTTCGGGGTTCATCCTTGTAAATTGAATATGCTTTGAAAATTGGTTTTCAAGTTAATACATTTCTGTTGTTTTGAAAATTGAATGGACGGGAAATGGTTTAGGGTGCAAAAACACTTCAAAGTGACCCCGTAACTTATATTTTATAAAAAAATGTCGATTATTTGTGTGTGCTTGCTTCAATGATAGCCTTACAAGCCAATCGATTTGGCGATCAATTTGCTGATTCGGGTTGTGGAGTGGATCGCAAAATCAAATACCCCATTATGCCTGCTATCAAAGACGCCATCATGATCCCAAGCTTGGCTTGCAGGATGAATGCCGGGTCGATGAAAGCTAAGGCGGAGATGAACAACGACATGGTAAAACCTACGCCACCCAACAACGCGACACCGTAGATGTGCCTCCATGTAGTATTTGCCGGCAGTTGTGTTAACCCGGTAATGACCACCAGGTAAGTCATACCTGTGATCCCGATAAACTTGCCCAGAACCAGCCCGAAAAATATTCCTAAAGTGATGGGGCTGACTAATTCGGAAATTATATCTCCCGAAAGTTCGATGCCGGCATTAGCCAAAGCAAAAATTGGCATTACAACGAAGGCTACTATGGGGTGCATAGCATGTTCCAGCCGCTGCAATGGTGTCTCAGCGGCACGGGTGTAAGTTTTGATCTTTTCCAGAATGTGTAGTTGCTGGGCAGTGATCAGATTATTTTTGCTCACAGGCATAGCTTCAAGTTTGTCATGCATCAGCGTGATGTTGTGGAGGTACCCCTCTTTATTTATCCGTGTTCTGGCAGGGATAGCTAGTGCAGCCAGTACTCCGGCTACTGTAGCATGTACGCCTGACAGAAGGAAAGCCAGCCACAATCCGCCAACACCTAATAAGGCATATATGAGTGGTTTGCGAACCCCCATAAGGTTGGCGATAAGCATGGCTGCTAAAAAAGCCGCACCAATACCGATATTGTCGAGCGAAATATTAGAAGTGTAGAACAAAGCGATTACAAGCACTGCCCCCAAATCATCTGCAATGGCTAATGCAGTAAGAAAGACTTTAAGAGAAATCGGTACCCTCTTGCCCAAAAGTGAAAGAATGCCCAACGCAAAAGCAATATCCGTTGCCATAGGTATGCCCCAACCACTCATAGTTTCCGGGGTGCTGTAATTGAAGGCTACATATATCAAAGCAGGCACCAACATGCCACCAAGTCCCGCAGCCATAGGTAATAAAGCCTTTTTAAAGGAAGACAATTCTCCCCCGATAAGCTCACGCTTCAATTCCAATCCCACCACAAAAAAGAACACCGCCATCAGACCGTCGTTGATCCAGTGGTGCAAATCTTTGGAGATAACGAATTCGCCAAATCCAATGGTAAAAGGGATATGCCACAGTTTATGGTATGAGTCTTTAAAAGGCGAGTTGGCCCAGATCATTGCAACCACTGCGGCCACCATAAGTATAACACCAGCTGTGGTTTCCTTTTTGATGAAATCGTTGACTGGTTTAAGTATTACTTCGACTTTAGTTTGTTTCAAAAGTTTCCAGTTTTGTTACGCCGAAATTATTAACTTTTTTGCAAGAATGGGAAAAATAGATTTACAAAATTGTGGGGAATGAAATTTAAACAAACTCTATACAGCTCCATTTTTTTACTAAAAAAAAACGGCGACAGAAACTCAATGCTTTGAATCCCTATCGCCGGATTTTGTTTTTCAGGGCTTTTCTACTTCTCGAAAAGGATATTGAATGCCCTTCTTTCCAAAGCGAACCTGGAAAATTCCGGGCTTATTCTTTCTTTACAAAAATTTCGTTTGCAGGACTGATCTTGGTGATGACGATCTCCGTTCGGCGGTTTTGGCTGTGCAAATCCTCATTGCAATCGATGCCGTCGATACAGCCGTTGAGCAATTCTTCTTCACCCAGGCCGATGGCGTGGATGCGGCTGGCTTCGATCCCGTTTGCTATCAAATAATCCTTTGCCGCATCAGCTCTTTGTTGCGAAAGCGATTTGTTGAATTCGGCGTTACCTCTGGCGTCGGTGTGTGCTGCGAGGGTGATCTCCATCTCCGGGAAATCGATCAACATCTGTATCGTTTCGTCCAACACCGAAGCAGATTCAGGGATCAATTCCGTTTTTCCGTATTCGTAGTAAATATGATTGAGTACAATTTGAAGCTCTTTGGGTTCATGAACTTCCTCGCTGGCCTGCACCGCCAGGGGATTGGTTTCGTATTCTTCGGATTCATCTTCTTCCGCCACGGCCAGTTCGATATTTTCCTTCGGCAATGGTGGCTCCGGCTTGATTTCTCCAGGATTTTGCAACACGATGCTGATGTCTTTTACTCCGGAAAGGCGGTTGTAGGTGGTCATTTTGCGGAATCTTTTGTAGTTTTCCTTTTCAACAAACAGCAGGTAATTCCGGTCGTGTTTGAGTTTGTGGTAAAAATTTCCCTGCTCATCAGTGTAATAAACAAAGAGCTTTCCCAGTAATTCGGCGAAAGCCTGATTGATGCGCGTAACAAAAGCTGTGGCATCCTCCGATCCGGGCAAATCAAAGCGGATATTGTCGAACTCGATCAGCGAAACTTCGGCGCCTGCCATGAGTTCTCCGTTGGTTTCATCCATGATGGTAAAGCGAACTGGCGATTGATCGAGCGCGTTTTGTAACCCCTGATCTACTCTCCAGAAATAAAGGTCATCCTGGCCTTTGCCGCCTTCTCGGTTAGAAGAAAACAAACCGCTGAGGCCATGTTTTTCAATAAAAAAGCCGAAATCGTCATTGGAAGAATTGAAGGGGCTGCCGAGGTTGATGGCTTGTGTCCAATTGCAATTGTTATCCTGACGGCTGAAAAATATATCCAGGTTTTCGGCATCGGCCTTTCCGTTTGAAGAAAAATACAGCGTTCCGTCGTGGTTGATAAATGGAAACACTTCATCCTTGGCCGTGTTGATCTGCATCCCGAGGTTGACGGGATCCTGCCATTTTCCATCCACGAGTTCGGACTTGTAAATATCCATGCCGCCGTATCCGCCGGGGCGGTTGGAAGCAAAGTAGAGCGTGTTGCCATCAGGTGTAAGGGAAGGATGGCAGGAGGTGTAACCTTCCACATTCAGCGGAAGCGCCTTTCCTTTCGACCATTTTCCATTTTCAAATTTGGAGCTGTACAACCGGAGTGGCGGCGCCTGCGTTCGTTTGTCCTTTTTCTTTTGCAAAACGGTATAGACCATCAAATCGCCGGAATCATCAAAAGTTACCGCGCCCTGGTTCGGCTTTCCGGGGAGCTTAGCGCCGAAGGGAACAGGAGTTTCATAAACCCCCTCTTTTATTTTTTGTGTAAAAAACAATTTTGATTTGTTTCGCTTGAGCCTTTTACCTTGCAAATTCATATCTTCCGCTTTCCTGTTGGAGGTAAACACAATGCCGTCTTTGTGCGGAACAGGGCGGTAATCCAACTGGCCGGAATTGATCTGGTTGAGATTTTTTATTTTAACGCATTGCGAAACGACGGAACGTTCGTCAGGCAATTCTTCGATAGCTTTTACTAAAAGATCGGAAGTGTTTTGAGCGAATGAAAACAAGGGTGCAAACAAAATTGCAATGAGGCAGGGGGTAATTTTTTTCATACTGTTGACAATTGATTTTTAAAGAATTCAGGATTTAAAAAACCCGGAGGTTTAATTTGATATTTTTGGCGAATATCTTTGAAAACAACCAACAAAAAACATTCCAATTGATAATTTATTATAATGCGTTAAAAGTTGTTAATGAGAAGAATTAGGTGGGGAATTGCGGATGTGGTAATGTGGTAATGTGTTGATGTGTTGATGTGTTGATGTGGTAATCCCGATTTCATCGTCCCGCTTTTTCGAGAAAAAGCGGGATTCGCT
>CAZKDA010000237.1:0-7084 GCA_964551455.1 uncultured Saprospiraceae bacterium | reverse complement strand
TTTGCGGTTAGCCCGAATACCCCGCCTGGCGTGACTGCCTGCAACGGTAATCTCATCGCCGGCAATGCCTGCTGCGACGCCATCCTGCTGGGCGCCGACCTCGATGGATATTGTGGAAATACGACGGGATACACTGACGTCCCCGACGAAATTCCAGGATACTGCGCTTTCCTGGAAAACAATGCCTGGATTGCTTTCATAGCCTCCAGTGATTCGACTACCCTGGAGATCACTTCCTTCAATTGTTTGTTTAGCAACGGCATCCAGGTAGCCATCCTTTCAACAAATGATTGCAACACTTTCACCACCGTTTCCAACTGCTGGAACCCTACCGCCGAAGGAACCGGGATCATTACTGCCACTAACCTGACCATTGGAGAAACTTATTACATCATGATCGATGGCTGGGGCGGAGACCTTTGCGATTATGTGATCGATATTGTGAGTGGGGTACAAACCGTAAGCGTCACGGCCAGCGATGCGGAGATTTGCCAGGGGCAAAGTGTACAATTGAATGTAGATGTTTTGGGTTCAGGAAATTACAGCTATGCCTGGTCGCCGACGGCTTCGCTGGATGATCCGAATAGTGCAACTCCTATTGCTACGCCAGGTGTTTCAACCGATTACACCGTAACCATTACGGGCATTGAAGACAGCATCCAGACGGTTTCTGTAACCGTATTTCCGGCAGCGCCTGCACAGCCGGTTATCAACGGACCCGACGGCGTTTGCCGGAATAGCACGGGATTGGTCTATTTTGGAAATACGCCCGATGCAACGGATTATTCGTGGACAACTACGGGCAGCGCTACCATTGTAGGAACCAACACCGCCGATTCGGTAATCGTTGATTTTGGAACCACCAACGGATCGGTTTGCCTGGTGGCAGGTAATGATTGCGGCGATTCGCCTTCGGCATGTTTTAATGTAAATGTTGTAGTGGAGCCGGATATTTCGGCAACTGATCCTCCGGCGACTTGTTCCGGCAATCCATTCGACCTGACGAGCATTATGGTCACCAATAATGCCGGCGGCGGAGGATTGGTTACTTATTATCACAATCAGACAGATGCCAATGCCGGAGTCAATCCCATCATTCCACCGGTTGTAAATTCCAGCGGGACTTATTACATCAGAATGTCAACCGGTGCCAACTGTTTTGATATTACTTCTGCAAATGTGACCATCGAAGATCCGCAGTTGCAGGTGATCGATCCCCCTGCGAAGTGTACTCCCGATTCCACTGATCTTTCTACGCTGACGATTACCGAAACGAACGGTTTTCCGGGAGGCAGTTACAGCTTTTTTATGGATAGCCTGGATGCTGTGAACTTCAATTCCCCAATGGTTTCGACGATGGTTTTTTCCACGGGGACTTATTGGGTTCGATACACGACGCCAAGTGGTTGTTTCGATGTAGCGCCGATAAACGTTGTGATTGATAACACGCCGGATATTACCGTTTTACAACCGGCTCCGTTATGCCCAGGCACTTCGATTGACCTGGATACGATCACGCTTATCGATGCGAACGGCGCTGTTTTTACAAAATACTTTTTTGACAACCAGGCTTTTGCGATCTTAGGGAATCCGGCCTTCGCACTGAGCAACACGGTTGTTTCAACACCCCAAACCTACTACCTGCGAGCTGTAACAGCCTATAATTGCGTTCAGATCGTCGGGATAACCATAACGGCTACGACTGCGCCGAGCGGAAGCATTTCGGGCGGTGGAACTTATTGTCCGGGAGCCGATGCAAACATCGTTTTTAACCTTACGGGAAATGGCCCCTTCGATGTAGTTTACACCGATGGCATTGATTTTTTTCCATTGAATAATATAAGCAACGGCCATATTGAAACCATTCCGGTTGCAGGCGATGCTACGTATTCCATATTTTCAATCTGGGATGCCAACGGTTGCAGCGGCACGATCAATGGCACACCGGTGAACATCATGGAAAGTACGCCTCCTTCGGCAATGTTGAGCGGCGATGCGGAAATTTGCGGAGCAGGGATGGTTTCGCTGGTTTTTGATCTGACAGGAGCAGGCCCCTTTGATGTGACGTTTACGGATGGCAATGATATTTTTACGCTGGATGGCATCAATACAGGGCATATTGAAACGGTCAATGTTTCGGCAAACTCTGTCTTTACGCTGAGTTCCGTAACCGATACAAACGGTTGTGATGGATCGGTTTCCGGTTCCGCAACTATTTCGGTTTTCACAGCGTTACAGGTTTCAAACTTTTCGGACAACTGCGATCCTTCCTACAATTTTTATACGATAAGTTTTGAAGTAAACGGTGGAACACAGCCTTATAATTTGAGTGGCATCACTGGAAGCTGGAGCGGGAATGTGTTTACCAGCGATCCGATTTCTGCCGGAAGCAGTTACAATTTCAACGTAAGTGACAACAGTTTTTGTGGAGATATAAACCTGAACGGGAATCAAAACTGCTTGTGTTTCACAGATGCCGGGACGATGGATCCGAACCAACTCGAAGCTTGTGAGTACAACACCGTCACGGCTTTCCACAATACGGGAACCGAATTTTTAAATGCAGGCGACCTGCTTCAGTTTGCCTTGCACAACGGGATCGCATCTTTGCCCTGGAATGTTTACGCCATTTCCAATACGCCCACTTTTACCATGCAGCCGGGTATGTTGACCGAGACCACCTATTACATTTCGGCGATTGCAGGCCCTGACGATGGTTTTGGTAACGTGGATACCACACATACCTGCCTGTCTGTTTCGCCTGCTACACCTGTGGTTTTTCTTGAAGAACCCGAAGTGTCGATTGCCGGAAACGCCACTATTTGCAATGGAACCTCTGCGTTTTTGTCTTTTAATGTTTTGTCGGGAAATGCACCTTTTGATGTGACGATATCGGATGGCGCTGACAGTTTCACGATCCAGGATATTACTGATGGTTTTCAATATGAAGTTTTTCCAACTTTTTCCATAACTTTTACAATCACTGCGGTTACGGACAACAGTGGTGTCACCTGTGTAGGAACTGCCACCGGCACTGCCCAGATTGATGTGGTCGATGCTCCCGTTGAGTCGCAACTTGCATTTGAATGTAATGCTACCAATACGGCCTACCGGGTGGTTTTCGATGTGGTTGGCGGCGATCCGTCGAGCTATACCGTGAGCGGCGATCCGGGAGTTTTTGATGATGTATCAAATAGCTTTACCAGCGAATGGATGGCGAGCGGTTCAGGGTATTATTTTGAAATTGATGATTTCAACGCTTGCGGCCCGACCCCGGTTACCGGCAGCTTTGTTTGTAATTGTACCACTGATGCCGGAACAATGTCCCCAACTGTTTTGGCAATCTGTGAAGATGAAACTGCCCAGGCGACCCACGATCCCGGAAGTATGAATTTCGATGGAAACGATGTCCTGGGTTTTGTGCTCCATGATGCTGCCGGAACGACGCTTGGGAATGTATTTTTGAGCAACACATCCCCTGAATTCAACTATGATCCCTCGCTGGATTTCGGTGTAACCTATTACATTTCGGCGGTTGTAGCCAATGATGATGGCAATGGCTTCCCGGTTCTGGATCCGGCTATGGATCCCTGCATGTCTGTTGCGCCCGGGCAACCTGTTGTGTTTACACAAACGCCCGTTGCATCGATCATCGGCGACAATTCGATCTGCCAGGGCGATACCACGGCGATCATTTTTAATATAACCGGCACGGGGCCGTATGACCTGGAATACCTCGAAGGCGGTGTGAATGTCGTTCAACTGTCGGCAATATCCGATGGGCATCTGCAAAACATCAGCCCGGATCAGACTACCGATATTGAAGTCATTTCCGTGGTGATGAGCAATGCACCAGCCTGTAGCGGTTTGGTGGATGCTGTAAACAATTCGGTTGTAATTTCGGTGACTGAAACTCCGGAGATCAACAATTTTGAAGTGAATTGCAGTTCTGTGAGCAATGAATTTGTGGTGAGTTTTGAAATTGTCGGCGGGATTACAAACAATTACAACATTATTGGAAATTCCGGAACACTCAGCGGGAACCTGTTTACCAGCGATCCCTTGCCTGGTGGTACGACGTACTATTTCCAGATTGACGATGGCTCCGGCTGCCCGTCCCAGCCGGTCAGCGCTGTGGAATTTTGCAATTGCACCCCCGACATCGCGCCATCTATTTCATTGATCGAAACCATAAGTTGTTTTGATGAAAATGATGGAATCCTGAGCGTGACCAATATCAACGGAGAACCTCCGTATAATTTCGAGTGGAGTAATTCGGTTTCAGGAACACAAAACACAAACCTGAACGCCGGTTGGTACAGCGTTACCATGACAGATGCTAACAATTGTATTTCAGTGGATTCTTTTCTACTCACAGCACCCGCTCCGATACAAGCCAGTCTGGTAATTCAAGAGCCTGCCTGCTTCGGAGAAGACAACGGGTCGATCATTTTTGAAAACGTCACAGGCGGATCGGGCAGTTACATTTATTCTCTGGATGTGCCTGCTTCTTTCACGGGTAATGTTTTTCATAGTTTACCTTCAGGCAGCTATGAAGCCACGATTGTTGATACGGAAGGTTGTAGCTGGAATAGCGAAGTGGTCATCCATGATCCGCCAGCCGCAACATTGGATTTGGGTAGCGATCATCTGGTCGGGTTGGGCGACAGCGTTCGGGTGATCCCCAAGATAAACGGAGATTTTTTGGGTTTTACCTGGTATCCTGAATCCGTGATCGCTTGTGATACCTGCCTGAATCAAACCTTCGCACCAACGGAAACCACGACCTACTATTTGACGCTGATCGACGACCGCGGCTGTGAAGTAACCGATGCGTTGACCATTGCCATATCCACTGAGCGACCTGTATATATTCCTACCGCTTTCTCACCAAACGGCGATGGATCCAATGACTTTTTCAAGGTCTATTGCGGCTCAGCTACCGAACAAATCAATACCTTCAGGGTTTTTAACAGATGGGGAGCTTTGGTTTATGAAGTCAATGATGTTGATCCCAAAGTTGATGAGTTCGGATGGGACGGAACCTTCAAGGGCGATTTTTTGGAAAACGGCGTTTTTATTTATTATGTTGAGGTAAGTTTTAAGGATGGAAAAAGAGTCTTATTCAAAGGCGATGTAACCTTGCTTCGATGAGAGGTATTTCCGGGATTTGAGCCTGAAAAGACCTTTTATGTGTCTGGGATAAAATTATTCAGCAGAAAGGTTGAAGTCCTTTTGACATAATAAAAAAAAAATCCTATCTTCGCTTTTCTAAAATTAGCTTCCCACCTTTTATTTTTGATTGTCAAAAATTAAACAGAAACGATAAAACCTGTTTTAGCAGGTCATGTTCAAACAGGTATTTTGTGAATTTAGTACCTTTTGTCTTATATTTACTGTTTCTGATAAAACGAACTTATTTGTTTAACACCAAAACTATTACTCCTGATGAGAAGGAAAGTTTTACTCTCAACTTTTTTTACCTTATTTCTATATTTTACAGGCCTGTTTGCGCAACCATGTCCACCTTATCCGGCGGCTGAAGGATGTGGCTTTGCTGACCCCGATTGTGAAAACGGACTAGATGGCTATTGCAGCACACTTCAACCACAGGATCAAGCAACTGAAAGTTTTCCCGGTTGCGGTGGCGGATCAGTTTTGAACAACGATGACTGGATTGCCTTTTTTGCGGGTACCACCACAATATCCGTAACCTTAACTCCTACCAACTGTCAGTCGGGCGGTGGAAACCAGGGAATCCAGGCCGGGTTTTATGGTGGTTGCATTGATGACGGCGGCCCCAATGGTGACGGCGCCGCCCAGGATCCAATGTTGGTTCAATGCAATTGCTCTACCCAGCCAGTGACACTTACTTCTAGCAATTTTGTTGTTGGGCAAACTTACTATATCGTGATCGATGGTTGTGGTGGTGATATCTGTGATTATACGATCACGGTTAATCAAGGCTCCACACTTCCATTGCCTCCCGATGATCCTGTCGGGATCACTGGGCCTACAACGATTTGCCCCGGAGCAATAGTTACTTATACGATACCTCCTATTTTCAGTATTCCGAATTATGTGTGGAGTATCACTGGTGGAACAATCGTGAGCCAGAATGGGAACACCGTTCAAGTTCAATGGAACGAGGACGGCACTATTTCGGGTTATGGTGAAAACGACTGCTTTACTACTTCATCGGTCAGCCTCAACGTAACCGTAGAAATTCCTGAACCGGGAGAAGACTTTGGTGAATATTGTCAAGGAGATACTTACATATATCCCGGAAACTCACAACCTTATACACAAGGCACTCACACCATCGAGTTCCCAGGAGGCGGAAACCTTGGTTGTGATTCCACTGTAATATTGGAAGTTGTTCAATATCCATCCCCTGATGTTGATTATTATCGAACAATTTGCGAAGGAGAGGTAGTTATTGTAGGAGGTAGTTCATACAATACTACTGGAAACTGGAATATCACATTACAAACAAATTTTGGATGTGACAGTACCATATATTTTGATTTAACGGTACTGGATCCTTTTGCTTTTATTACGGAACCTGCTCAAATAACGTGTAATGTACAACAAGTTGCTGTTGATGGAACATTCTCCACTGGCGACACCTACGAATGGTACACCTTCGATGGCTGTATCAATGGAGGAAATACATCGCCGGTTATCACGGCTTGTTCCGGCGGTACATATTGCCTGA
This sequence comes from uncultured Saprospiraceae bacterium, assembly GCA_964551455.1. GTDB lineage: Bacteria > Bacteroidota > Bacteroidia > Chitinophagales > Saprospiraceae > JAHDHW01. The sequence goes on along the minus strand of CAZKDA010000237.1, from coordinate 366 downwards.
TCGTTACCAGTCATGGATTTGATCAGGGAAATGCCGTAGAATGTACCGATGAGTTTTGTATCGACGTAATTGAAAATAACCAAGGCCCTGACTTGTCTCTTACCGGAACTGACCTGGAATGTGAAAGCAATAATAACGGCGTGGTTTCAGTTACTGCCACTCCGGGAAATCCAAATGATTATATTTATGTCTGGAACGGTGGTGTGGGTCAGACTATAACCGGTTTGACAGCAGGTACATATTGCACCACTGTAACTTCATTGGTCACAGGCTGTATTTCTGAAGATTGTATTTCAATCGCAGCCCCCGAGGCGATCACGATCGACATCATCAGCGATGATTTATTATGCAACGGCGATGCAAATG
>CAZKDA010000236.1:0-7140 GCA_964551455.1 uncultured Saprospiraceae bacterium | reverse complement strand
AGGTTGTAGCTTAAATCCAAATAAGAGAACTTCTAAAAATTCAAAAATCTTAACCGCAAAGACCACAAGAGATTGATTATCAGCAATTAGAAACATTTTTCCATTTGACTGAGATTGCAAATCCCGACAAATCGGGAGATGAAGCAATTTTTAGAAGTTCCCATAAGTGATTTATTCACTCTGTTCAAATGCCTTGATGATTTGCACAAAATAGACTTTCACGGACGCTCCGACCACGCCAACGGCAAGGCAGGGCATGAACTCCACAAAAAAGAAGCGACCTGCCAGAGCTGGCAGATCGCTTTACTATATTAACAATTGGTTTGTGATTTGTGCGGCCTGGAATGCTTCGTGGCAACAGACCGGGAGAAGGGATTATTTTGAAGTAATGCTAACGTCGCCTCTGTGCAATTTGGTTGTACCGTCGATGTATTCTATTTCGATTGTGTAAACATACACGCCTGATTGCAATACTTTACCGTTTGAAGTGCCATTCCATCCTTCGAATTCTACATTTGGAGCGAAATCATTATTGTTGAACAAAACCGTTCCCCATCGGTCAAACAAATTCATTGACTTAACAGACTTTACATTTTCTCCTGCGAAAACAGTGAAGAAATCATTGATGCCGTCATTGTTTGGTGTGAAAGCATTCGGGATAAAAACATCGTGGTTTGGCTTTACTTTTACGAAAACTTCATCGGTTGCAGTACAGCCGTATTCGTTGGTTACGGTTACTGAAAAAACAGTTGATTGCGTTGGTGTTACAACCGGATTTGGGCAAGTTCGGCAGCTCAATCCGTCGATAGCATCCCACTGGTAAGTTACACCGTCAGTAGATTGAACAATAGCTTCAAGCTGGAAAGATTCTCCAAGCACGAGTTCAAAGTCATTGTTGATGCTCACCTGGATGCTGGAAACTTGCTCGATGGTGATGATTGAGGTAGTTGTACATCCGAATTCATTTGAGATCATCACGTTGTAATTTCCGGTTTTCAGGTTCGTTGCACGCTGAGTGTTGCTGACAACTACGCCGTTCATATCTGTCCATTCGATAGTATAGTTCATTGTTGTGTTTTCCATGATGATCTCAGCAGAGCCGTTGTCACCTTCACAATCAGTTTCGTTGATGATCGTATTGCTGATCACTGGAGCATCGTTTTTACCCATTTCAATTTGTCCGATTGCAGAGCATCCGTTGGCATCCGTTACAGTCACTGAGAATTTACCATAAGAAAGGCCGGTGAGGAGATTGGCTTCCATGCCGTTCATCCACTCATAAGAGTAAGGCTCAGTGCCGCCGATTCCTTCGATTTCGATCAAACCGTCAGCATTTCCGCAGTTTTCAAAAGCAACTTCCAAAACGTCAACCTCGACATGGTTTACACTGATCGCAACTTCGTTAGACAATGCAGAAGCAGCAGACTGGCAAACGTCAGGGTTTGTGATCTGGCAGGTAACGGTCTGGTTGTCGTTTATGGTTGTTGTAAAAACTGAAGTGTTTTCAGCAATAGGATTTCCGTTAATCATCCACTGGAAAACCGGGTTGTCACCAAAGTTGTCTCCTGTTGCTGTGAAAGTTATTGCCTCACCTTCGCAAACTACGGTTGCATCTGAAGTGATAGTGATAGCAGGAACAGCAACTGGAGTTACATTTACCGTGATAGTGTTTGTGTTGATCGTGTTTGTTGTAGAGCAAGTGTGGTTTGTGTTGATAGTACAGGTTACGTTTTGTCCCTCAGAAAGTGTATTGGTAGTGAAAACCGGGCTGTTGTTTCCGGCGTTGATGCCATTGATCTGCCACTGAAAAGAAGGATTGTTACCAAGGTCATTTCCTTCTACCGAAAAAGTGATGGTTTCTCCTTCGCAAATTGAAGTCTGATCGGCAACGATAGCGGCAGTAGGAGTATAAGTTGTGTTGATGTTTACAACGACCGGAGAAGCAATTACATCGATGCCAGTGTAGCAAAAGTTGTCGAAAGTCAATGTGCAGTTTACAACATCCAGGTCAGATAGGTTTGAAGTATTGAAAGTCTCTGCATTTGCTCCGGCAACCGGCAAACCGTTGATAAACCACTGATAAACGATGTTGCTGGCATCAGCATCAGTTGAGAAAGTTGCATTGAAGGTAACTGTTTCGTTTTCACAAAAAGTGTCGCCGTTTGAAGTAATGTCAAGCGTTGCAAATGTAAAAGGATTGATCGGAGCGATCAAAATCGGGTTGGAAGTAAGTGAGAAAGAAGCACAGTAAGTGTTCATTGACAAAACACATTCTACAACATCGCCGTCAGTCAGATCGGAAGTTACATAAGTTGTATTGGTTTCTCCCTGAACTGCAACGCTGTTTACTGTCCACTGCAATCCTGCGCCGCTGATCATGTTTTCAGTCGAGGCTGTAAAAGTGTATATAATATCATCGCAAGGGCCTTCTTCTGCTACGTCGATTGAAAGGGAAGGAAGCGCAGGCATCGGCGCCTGGTTAACGAGGTAAGTAATGATATTGCCGATCAGTTCCTGGCTGTTTAAAGTGCGAACCCAATCCTGGTCGCTAGTCGTGATCACCTTTCCGTAAGTGGGTACTTCAGGACAAAAGATGAATCCCCAGTCCATATTATTGTAATGAAGAAAAGCATGTACGTTTTCGCTTCCTGAGCCATAAGTTCCATACCAGAAGTAAGTCAGCGCACTTGTATTGAAAAAGTTATTTGCCAATTCTCCACTGATAGTCATTGGTGTCAGACCGCCGGCCATTTCGCCTTCCCATGAGAAATTTCCGCCAAGGTTATTCGCCAAAGCGCTGAACATTTGATTTCCCGGAAGGTCGATCAAATATTCTGACTGGATGTAAAGATTACCGCCCTGCTCAACGAAATCTCTGATGGTTTGCTGGCGATTTTCCGGCAAAGCGATCAAACCTGAAGAAATAATCAATACATCGGTATTGCTCAGGTTGCTGATGTTATCCAGAAATCCTTGTGTATAAATGGTTGCGTTGTAGCCAAGTTCCAGCGCCTTGTTCTGCCAGTTCTCATCCATTTTGTGCAATGGGTGAACCGACTGGCTTTCGATGATGGAGATGTTGGTGCTGAAAACTGAAGTGTAAGATAAGATTACTGCTGCTGCGAAAAAGAAAGATTTGGTTAAATTCATGGCTTTAGGAATCATTGCTTAAAGTCGGAGGGGTGTGTTATAAAAACCAATTGTCGTCAGAGGGATTTGAGAAGGGGAAATTTGTATCGGAGGAGTGATAATTTCGGGTTGGTGATTCAAAGATAAGGGGTAAACATATTTCGACGCAAGTTTTGGTTATCTCATGCAAGTCTTTTTCCGAAATCTCTGTGACAGCCAAAACTTGTTTTTAGAACGCTGCTTTGCAGCTATTTGTGAAATATCATTTAAAAAATATGACAAAAAAATATTTAAAAAGCAATACAAAATCCACTAAAAAAATGATAAAATTATTTTTTGGAACCTCAGCGGCTTGATCGCCAAGATGATCGGAATAGCTTTTTTGGATTTGTGACCTGAAAAATGAAAAACAAGTAGTATCGAAATTTGAACAACTGCTATCGCGGAGCATCTTTTTTATAGCCCGTTCAGTCGTTCCACGAAATACATCTCAATCTCCCCTTTGTTTTTTACTGTGACTTTTCCGCGGGGTTCGCAGAGGAAATGATCCTTTACCAGGTTGAAGGTTGCTTCGGAGATATTTACCTTGCCGGATTCGCTGTTGTCTTCCATCCCGGCGGCCACATTTACGGTATCTCCCCAGATATCGTATTGGAATTTTTTTGTGCCGACGATACCGGCTACAACTTTTCCGGTGTGTACGCCGATCCTGATCTCGAAGCATTTCCTGCCGTTTTGGGCACGCTCGCTGGCCAGGGCGGCCATAAAATCCCGGATTTCCAAAGCTGCCAAAACTACATTTTGCGGAAAATCGCACCCCTGAACCGGGATTCCTCCTGCACACATGTAAGCATCGCCAATGGTTTTGATCTTTTCGATGTTGTATTTTTCGATGATCGAATCGAAATTTCTGAAACAAAAATCAATTTCCGCCACCAGTTCTTCGGGTTCAAGCTGTTCCGCAATTTTTGTAAAACCTTTAAAGTCCGTAAAAAGAACCGTAACCTCGTCGTACCGTTTGGCTTTGGCTTTTCCGAATGTTTTCAGCTCTTCGGCAGTTTCTTCGGGAAGGATGTTGAGCAACAATTCATCGGTTTTTTTCATAGCCCTTTCCAAATCCATCGTTCGGGCCTTCACCTGGCGTTGAAGTTCTTTCTTCTGCTGCCGACTTCGATAGAGACGGTATTCGAGGATACCAAAAAACATGGCCAGGACAACCAAAAAGCATAGCCCGATAAACCACCAGGTTTTGTAAAAAGCCTCTTTGATGACGACGTTGATCGCCATTTCTTCATTGTTCCAAATCCCTTTTCCTGTAGATGCACGCACCCGGAATGTATAATTTCCTGGAGGAATGCTGTTGTATTTTGCCGAATTCGTAGGCGAAGGTTCCGACCAGTCTTTGTCGTAACCTTCGAGGATATAACTAAAAGTATTTGCTGTTGGGTTTTGATAATTGGCCAGCGCAAAGTTGAAGGAAAAGAATTTGTCTTTGTGAGTAAGTGTGATTGTGTTCAGTGAAGAAAGACCGATCTTTTTTGTGATGATGCTGTCGTAGTTGCCATCCAGTTTTGAAAATTCTGTAAACAGGATCTTATTGTCCTTGTATTTTCGTTCGTTGGAAAATTTCCCGGAAGGGTAAAAGGCGTTGATTCCGTTCATTCCGCCAAAATACATGCGGCCATTTTTTGCCTTATAAAATGAAACGCGGTTGAATTCATTGGCGGAAATGCCGTCCTGTTTGTAAAAATTGGAAAACTTTTCTTTTACCACATCAAACCTGGAAAGACCATTATCGGTACTCAGCCAAAGGACGCTATCGCCTTCCGACAGCAAACCATTTATAAAATTGTTGGGCAGTCCCTGGTTTTTATCGTAGATCCTAAACTTCCCGGTTTTGGGTTTCCATCGGTGCAGGCCGTTTCCAGTGGCGATCCACAGCGTAGTGTCCGCGCTTTCATAAATGCCATTGATCTTGTTGTTGCGAAACTGAGGCACGCTCCCCTCGAATGCACCGAAATGCGCCACAATACCTTTGCGTTTATCGAGTTTGTACAAACCGCTTTCCAGCGTTCCCATCCAGATGGCGCCATCGCTGGGCGCCTGGTACAGGTAGTGAATGTCGAGCGTGGAAGTATCGATCACCTCGGCATGAGATGAAAGCTCCCTGAGTTCTTTAGTCTCAGGGCGGTATTGAAACAGCCATTTCCGGAAACCGATCCAGATCAAGCCATCTTTATCAACCATCGCATGCCCCAGGTCGGTCGATGTTTTATTAAATAAGGTATCCACTTTCAAAGTAGTGAGATCGATCCGTTTTCCATTGCCAGTGTAAAGCGCATTTTTGTGATAAACCAATCCGAAGGGATTGTTGTAAAAATCATTTTCAGGAAAAAGCGGGCGGACCGAATTGGTCTGCTGGTCCAGAATGTGGATGGAATTATAATAACTGAAATAAATATTCCCTTTGTCATCTTCTGTGATGCCACGCATACTACAGATCACATCCGGGCAATATTCGCTGCCATCGCTCAAATAGGTTGTAAAAAGCCGGTCGGATTTTGTGAGCTTCACCGCGCCATAATCCGTAGAAATCCAGATCACTCCGGAATTGTCCTTGAAAATATGCCTGTAGTTGCAGGTGTTTTTGATAATCTCCCTGATGCGTTCATTAAAGTCGATAACTTTCCCGGAGGATGCATCGAAGTACCATAAATTTCCCAGTCCGCCAACCCAAATATCACCGCTTTCTTCCACGAGAAAGGTGGTTGCAGTGGAAGTATTTTGTGGAAAAACAAAGGGATGCAGTTGAAATTCTTCTGCATCATTTCGCAGATAAAACACCTGGCCATTGTTGAAAAGCACCCAGAGCGTGTTGTCCGGCAAGAGCTGCATCTGGTTGACCCAGGCCGATTGACTTTTCCTGATGTTCAAGGCAGGGAAATCGTAAACTTTTAGTATCCTGCCTGCTTCATTGATCTTGGATACGCTGTTTTCTTCAAAACTGAGGAAATAAAAACTGTCTCTGTGCAGAATCGCCCGTTTGCCGTAATTGCCTTTGCATTCCACAATATCTTTCAGCTTTCCCTCGGCAGAAACTTTATGAAGGTATGATTTTCCGCTTTCGTTCAAATGCGAGATCAGCCAACCCTGATTTTTAGCATCGAAACACATTGCGCTGAAGTTATAAGGTTGGTTGTAAACAGCGCTGCTGTCAAAGTTTATATCTTCCAGGTCATTGTTCAACGGGTTCAGCACCGTGATCGCATTTTGACTGCTCAACCAGATCTTGCTGTCGGGTGCCACGAGCATATCCGAAATAAAATCAAACGGCAGGTGGTTTTCGACATGATGGCTCAAATAATGGGTGAATTCATGGCCGTCGAATTTGTTCAGGCCATTGATCGTAGCGATCCAGATAAAACCCCAAGGATCTTGTTGCACTTTGAATACATTCCGGTGGGTCAACCCGTCTTCAAAACTATACACTTTTACCTCAAACTCTGTATCCTGTGCAGGAACTGAGGCAGGAAATACTGCCAAAAACAGAATTAATATTTTAATCCGCTGGAACATCTGGAGAAAGCGTTTTACAACATTGTATCTCGGAAATATTCAGGCAAAATTGCCATCTCTGCCTGATCAGAAGTTTGGAAGTTTTATATAAAATTCGATTCTTTGATTTCGATGTTGCAAAGCTAATTCAATTTTGAACTTCCTTTTGCATTTTTGTGCGGCAGTATGTTGCTGAAAAAAGAACAAATCATCGGTTTATTTAATCTGGTTTGACACAAAATCACCGGCAAATTTTCGGAAAAGGTACGTTATTTAAAAAATTTAACAAATGTTTTTTCAATCCTCTTGTCACGGATATCGCTGGAATGTTTTGTTAAAATGGATGATATTTTTATATGAAATTTTAAATAATATATTCTATTTTATTTTTTAAAACATTTTAAACCATATCATCATGTGTGGTTGGAATTGCATTTCGCCAGAATAGCCCTCAAT
>CAZKDA010000235.1:0-7141 GCA_964551455.1 uncultured Saprospiraceae bacterium | reverse complement strand
TCAGGTTTGATTTGAGGCTTTCAAAATCCCTGATATCGGCTTCCAGGAAAACCATGTCAGGGTGGTGCGCAAACGACTCGATGTTGCGCATTTTAATACTTTTATCATAAAAAGGATCGAAATTATCGATGATGGTCACCTGCCAGTTGTCAGCAAGCAGCTTTTCCACCAAATGACTTCCGATAAATCCGGCGCCTCCCGTTACGATTGCTCTTTGCTTCATGTTTATTTAGTGAGATGTCAGGAAAAAGATACTAGACTATAGACTGTAAATTATTGATAATCAATGATAGTTCATTCTGACTTAGTTACTTTATTATTGACCGATTACTTAAAAGTTAATAAAACTATATAAAAATTTGACCCTTCCTTTTTAAAAAACGCCCAAAGGTAAGTTTTCATAAACAATAAAAATAAAATTTGCGCTGACTTTGTGTAAATCCGGTACGCGATGTATTTACTTTGCAAATCCATTTTTTTTAATTTGAAAATTACCCGCCCAATTGCTCAATGCTCCACAGCACATACAGCGCTGCTTTTCATAAAATTCATTTTACTTTTTTCTTGGTACTTTTGTTGCAGATTCGGAATTTTAAAAAACTAAATGCAAATGATACAGACTGCTGAAAAAAACGAACAAGTTGACACAAAGTCCAACAAAACTTCCGGGAAAAAACTCCACGTTGTCTATTTGGGTGAAACAGGATTTCCTTATGGACTGGCGGCAATCCAAAAAATGATCCTCATCAGCAAGGCGCTCATCAGCGAAGGCGCAAAGGTGACCGTCATCAACCGAAAGGGAATCTTCGATTCGACAAAACCTATCGATCTTCCCCTCGAAGGCGAGTTTGAAGGTATCCATTATAAATACACTTCGGGTACCATTTACAAACCCGGTTCGTTTATCGCCCGCAATTTGCAAAAACTCAAAGGGATCATCGGAGAGTTCAACTACATCCGGACCTTGAGAAAAAACAAAGAACTCGACGCGGGGATCATCTCATGTTATCATTTTGGACAGGTACTTTTATATCGTTTGTATTCCATGATTTTTGGCTTTCCGGTGGTGTACAACTATGTTGAAATGGCATCCGCCATTGAACACCGCAGGGGAACAATGAAAAAGATCAATGATTTTTTGTTTGAAAGATTGCTTGTAGGTTCGATGGCAGGCGCATTGCCGATCAGCCAGGTTTTGATCGAAAACTATAAAAAGATCGCCCCGGGAAAAAGTTACCTCAAAATACCGATCCTGAGCGATTTTGAGAAATTCGATATTCCTAAAAAGGAAGCCGGACAACCACATTTTTTGTATTGCGGAGCGCTGGATTACAAAGAAGTGATCGATTTTGTGCTGAAAGCTTACGACCTGTTGCCTGATGATATCGATACGCATTTGTATTTGGTATTGGGTGGCGGCTCGAAAGCGACTTATGAAAAACTACTGGCGGATATTTCAAAAATGAAGAAGGGATCGATGGTAAAGGTAATACACAATGTACCCCATGCGCAGATCCCCGGTTATTATGCCCGGGCGTTGGCTTTGCTGATCCCGATGCGACCTACCTTGCAGGACGCTGCCCGGTTTCCGCACAAGATCGCTGAATACGTAGCATCCGGTAACCCGATGGTCAGTGTCAATTACGGCGAAGTAGCCCATTATTTCAAAGATGGCGAAAATGCCCTGATCGCTACGGAATACGATCCTGCGCAGTACGCTGAAAAGATGAAATTTGTACTCGATCATCCTGCTGAGGCAGTCCGTATCGGCCAGAACGGAAAAGCCCTTGGTTTAAAGGAGTTCAACTATCAGAATTACGGAAAAAGCCTTCATACTTTTCTGAAAAACCTGATTTAACACTTGAAAAACATTCACCATGTTTTTTCTACCTAAAAACTCAATTTTTATAAAACCGAGAGCGGAATAAGATAAAAATATTGTGTTTTCACTTCTAAATTCTTAATTTTGTTTTTTTTATATACAACCGGAACAATTTCCCCGTACTATCCCTCAACGTTTTAAAAACCCTCTGCATTTCTGCAAACTTTTCCCTAGAAGTTTCAGGATTTGATACTACCGCTTCGACGGCTGAAAGAAGGATTTTATAAACAATTTTTACAGAAAACAAAAAGGATGACAGGTGCCAGGCAGCAGTAGTTGCCGGCATGTAATATTGGACGAATCGATTAAACAAATATAGGATGCCAGTCCTGCCAAAACTGATTTTTGAACAATGAATAAAATTTTATTGATTTTAACACCATCACTATTCCTACTTTTACAAAATGACCTGCATGGACAAGACCTCATCAGAGGCCCTTACCTTCAAACTGTTACGACCGAAAGCATTTATATCAAATGGAGAACCGATTCCCCTACGGACAGCAAAGTCTGGTGGGGCACCGATCCCGGCGATCTTTTCAACACGATAGAATCAGAAGATAATACAACCGAACATGAAATCCAGATCACTGGATTGTTGGAAAACTCAACCTACTACTACGCCATCGGCGATAGCAATGGCGAATTGGCCGGCGGAGATGCAGACCATTATTTCAGAACTTCGCCGCCATCTAATACAGACCAAACCATCAGGGCATGGGTGCTCGGAAATGCCGGACAAACTGAATCACCTCATCATGATTTTCAAAGAGCCGTCCGCGATGCTTTTTATAACTACATTGGCAGTGAACACATCGACCTGATGCTTCTTTTAGGTGATAATGCTTATGATGACGGAACCGACGATGAATACCAGGAGGCTATATTTGAAGATAAATACGAGGATCGCCTCATCAACAGCGTGATGTGGTCTTGTTATGGCAATCGTGACGCTAAATCAGCAGATGCCGAAACCGAAACCGGGCCGTATTTCGATATTTTTACTTTTCCAAAAAACGGAGAAGCAGGTGGTACGCCTAGTGGCACTGAAGCCTATTATTCCTTCGATTATGGAAATATTCATTTCATTTCGCTCAATAGCCACGATGGAGATCACGATCCGGGTGGTCCGATGCTCAATTGGCTGATAGATGATCTGAATAATACTACGCTGGAATGGAAAGTGGTCATGTTCCACTTTCCGCCGTACAACGGAACCAATAACAATGGCTCTGACGGGCATCCCAACGAAACATCAATGCGCGAAAACGTAGTGCCGATCCTCGAAGCAGCAGGAGTCGATCTGGTGTTGAGCGCACATCATCACAGTTATCAGCGGTCGTATTTGCTCAATGGTCATTACGATGTTTCCGCCACATGGGATGATGCAATGGCACTGGATCTGGGTGATGGCAGGTTAGATGGTATCGGGGCTTACAGGAAAGGTATGGACGAGCCGGGTACTGTTTATATGGTTACAGGGTCGGCAGCAAGGCAAGCCACCGATCCATCGGGGTATCCGGCTATGTTCACCAGTGCCAGAGTGCGTGGTTCGGTAGCGTTGGAAGTAACCGGCCTGCAAATGGACGTCAAATTTATCAACCTCAATGGCGTTATTGATGATTATTTTACTATGATAAAAACGCCTGCCGGCGCTCCATCTGTGGAGATCACCAGCCCGATGGATAAATGTTATATTTTTGCCCCTCAACAGATCACCATAAACGCCGATGCGTCGGATGATGGTTTGGTTTCGAAAGTTGAATTTTACGTTGATGATGATTTTATAGGTATTGCCCACAATGCTCCGTATAGTGTAAACTGGACAATTCCCTCCGATGGGATTTACCAGATTACCGCTGTTGCTACCGATAACGATAACCTGAGCGCATCACACACCATATCCATCCAGGTAGGCGCCGTGACGGTCAATCGCAAGATCAACACCGGCATTGACGATGCGGAAGAACTTGTTTCATCAGGTGTAGTAGATATCACCAACGGAGACCTTGAACTAATAAAGGATGGTGACGATGACCAGGTCGTTGGGCTTCGGTTTACCTTTTTGAATATTCCGCAGGGAGCAGTGATCGATTCGGCTTTCATCCAGTTCACTTGTGAAAAAGTAAGTCACAGTAACCCTTTCAACATTTATATTTCGGCACATGCCACCGACGATGCGCCCAAGTTGCTTAACCACGATTTCAATATTTCCAGCCGACCGAAAACCAATGCCAGCGTACATTGGCCTCAGATGCCAAACTGGACAACGCCCGGAGAATCCGGCCCGAATCAGAGAACTCCCGACCTTTCATCCGTGTTGCAGGAAATTGTTGATCGTCCCGGGTTTTCACAAAACAGCGATGTGGTTTTCATCTTTGAAGGGGAGGGTAGGCGTACGGCGTATTCCTACGATGGCGGTCCCTATGGTTCAGCTGTGCTGACGGTTAGTTACAAAATGTCAGCACCGTTACCGGTTCAACTCTCGGAACTCAACGCCAGAGTAGTTGACGAGGGTGTAAAACTCAATTGGACAACGGCCTCCGAAATCAACAATGATTTCTTTTCGGTTGAAAGAAGCCTGGACGGGAGAGCATTTCAATCTATTGGCATTGTGTATGGGATGGGAACTTCAACGGAATCGAATCATTACCACTTACTGGATGACCGGCCTGAAAACGGGTTGAATTACTACCGTTTAAAACAGGTTGATTTTGATGAGAATTTCTCGTTCAGCAATATTGTCAGCGCATATATTGAAAAAGGAAATACATTTTCGTTCTATCCGACGATCGTGGAAAAAAACCTGACAATTTACAGAAGCGGAAAGTTTAAAGAAAAGTCCACCATGATCCTTCACGATCTCACCGGAAAGACTTTCAAATCATTGGTTATCGATGAAGATGAAAATGAAAAAGTATGGGCAATGGATGATTTGACGTCGGGAATATACTTCATTTCAATTTATGGTAAGGAAAAGGTTGAAACCTTCAAATTTTTCAAACCATAGGTATAAAATTTAGTCTTGGTCGAATACGATCTGTGCGCAAATATTTTGTAATTTTAAGGTTAAATCAAATCAAAAAAAATCACTCATGAACGCCAAATGTTACATCACTGCTTTTTTTATGTTATTTACCTCACTTTTTGCAGCCAATGCCCAAAGCGTTATCCGCGGACCTTATCTGCAAATGGTCACTACCAATAGCATTTATATTCATTGGCGTACCTCGAGTTCGACCAACAGCAGGGTATGGTACGGAACAAACCCGGACAATCTCGATCAAATCGTAAATTCAGGCGCTAATGTTACCAATCATAGCATTCTGATCACCGGTCTGGCAGCCAACACTACTTATTATTACGAAGTCGGCAATAGCAATGGTCCTTTGGCTGGCGGTACTTTAGACCACTACTTCAATACCTCGCCGCCATCTAATACCGACCAAACGATCAGGGTCTGGGCATTGGGCAATGCAGGAAATAATATAGGAGTCCAGACTACTGTGAGAAATGCATTTTACAATTATATCGGCGACGATCACATCGATGCGATGCTCTTATTGGGTGACAATGCCTACGACGATGGAACGGATGGTCAATACCAGGAACATTGGTTTGAAATGTACGATGACCGCTTGATAAACAGCGTGATGTGGTCAACTTATGGCAATCGCGATGCGAATTCTGCCAACAGCCAAACGCAAACAGGTCCTTATTATGACATTTTCAATTTCCCTAAAAATGCGCAGGCAGGCGGCGTTGCTTCCGGTACGGAAACTTATTATTCATTCGATTATGGAAATATTCATTTCATCTCTATAAGCAGTGAGGATGATTATCTCATAGAAAATGTAGGCGGCCCGATGTACACTTGGCTCACCAGCGATATAAACAGCACGGACAAAGATTGGATTGTGGTCATGTTTCACCATCCTCCATACAACGGCGGCGGCGGCCCAAATGGACCCCATGGCTCGGATACACACTCCAACGAAACCATTATGCGCGGAGAAATTTTGCCGATCATAGAAGCAGCCGGCGTTGATCTCGTACTTGGTTCCCATCACCACAGCTACCAGCGTTCTTATTTCATCAACGGACATTATGGTCATTCCAGTACTTTTAATCCAAATACAATGGGAATTGACATGGGGGATGGCAAAATTGACGGCAATGGCGCCTACGCCAAAGAAATAGGAGATATTGGCACGGTTTACATGGTTGCCGGATCTGCCGGATCTACATCGAGCAACCCCTGTTGTTATCCTGCGATGTATGCAAACCTCCTACAATCGGGTTCCGTTTCGATCGAGGTCACCGGCCTTCAGATGGATGTTCAATTTGTACAGGGAAACGGTGCCATTGGCGATTATTTTACAATAATTAAAACACCCAGCGGAGCGCCTACCGTCAATATTACCTATCCTGCCAATGATCAGTTTTTCTCCGCACCTGAACCCATCGTCATCACAGCTACCGCAACAGACAACAACGGCACCATTTCCCATGTCGATTTCTTCGTTGATGATAATTTCATCGGTTCCGACAACACTTTCCCCTATTCGAAAAACTGGACAATTCCCGATAACGGCTCCTACGTGATAAAAGCCACCGCAGTGGATAACGACAACCTCACCGCCTCCACCGAAGTAGTTATCCAGGTGGGATTGGTTACGGTGAGCAGTTCAATCACTGCCAGCTCAGATGACGCGGAACAAAATAAAAATAATAATAACGTCAATGTAACAAGCTCCGACCTTGAAATGATGACTGATAACAGTAACAGCCAGCTCATTGGCTTGAGATTTAATAACCTGAACATTCCGCAAGGAGCGTTCATTGAAACGGCAAATATCCAATTCACTGCTGATAATATCGGCAATAGCAATTCCGTGACCATCGAAATATTTGGCCAGGACAGCGACAATTGCTTTTCTTTCACAACTTCTAATAATAACATCGGAAGCCGTCCCAAAACCAGCGCTATGGTGGAATGGTCGCCGGCCAACTGGGTAAGTCACTTTGACAGGGGGGATGCGCAAAAAACGCCCGATATTTCTTCTGTGATCCAGGAAATCGTCAACCGGCCTGGCTATAATTCCAATAGCGCCATCGGGATCATCATCGACGGATTTGGAAACGGCATGCGAAAAGCATTTTCTTACGACGGCGATCCCGACGAAGTAGCAGAGATCACTGTAACTTACAGTCTTTCCGCTCCACTGCCTATCGAACTGCTGGATTTCAATGCTAAGG
>CAZKDA010000234.1:0-7175 GCA_964551455.1 uncultured Saprospiraceae bacterium | reverse complement strand
ATCAGGCTAATCCCGGCCTGCCCCGATTCGCTCATCGTGGCGCGTCGGGATCACATTACGTTAGAAAACCGGTTTGTCAAAAGTTTCCGACCCTGTCGGGGTCGTACAACTAATGGTTTACAAATTTGAAATTTTTATTTTTGAACAACCTTATTTTAAGAGAAAAACATGAAAAGGATGAAAAAGATAGTAGTTCCCGTTGATTTCACCCAGGTTGCCCAGGATGCTTTATTGTTTGCCCAGGGTCTGGCTTCGTTTTTTAAATACCGGCTAAAGGTGGTGCATGTTTACGGCGGGGAATTGACATCCGTAGAACGGCTTGCGCTTCAAGTCGGCGATACGCCTTTCAATTATCTATTGAGCAAACTCAGGGATTTTGTCAACGAAGCCAACAGCCGCACCAATGTGCTCACTGAAACCGAAACTGAGGTTGAAATCCTTGAAGGCAATGTCGTAAAAACGATCGTGGAACTGTCAGAAGACGACAACACCGCCATGATCATCGCCGGCACCGAAGGGCGTTACAACTGGCTGGAACAACTCACCGGCAGTATCACCTCTGCCCTGGCACAGAAAGCGAAATGCCCCGTTTTACTGGTTCCGAAAGGGGTGAAATACGGACAGTTCAAAAACATGCTGTATGCCAGCGATTTTTCATCAGCCGATGAAAAGATGATCCTTCGGTTTATAGATTTTGCCCGTTTGTTCGATGCTGCTGTGCATTTTATTCACATTGACGAAGAAGAGAGCATTGACTTTTCGGTGATCGAAGATTCGATATTCAATCTGTTGTTCAAAGACGGCGATCCGGACTTTTCATTCAACATGGTTTCCATCAGTGGCGTCGATGTTATTGGCGGCCTCAATCAATATGCGGAAGAAAATGATGTTGACCTGATCGTGCTGGTCAACCGCCACAGAGCTTTCATCGACAACTTGCTTGGGCTGAGTACCACCAGGCAATTGGCTATGGATACCAATTTTCCGCTGATGGTGTATCACTTTCCGGATTAAGATTTTATTTTAGCGGTATTATTATTTTAAAAAATCATGCCTTAGACTAATGAAAAAACTCCTCGTTCCTACTGATTTTTCCGACAATGCTGAAAACGCATTAAAGTTTGCGATCAACCTCGCCAACCATTTTGAAAGTAAAATTTATTTGCTCAGCGTGTACCAGGTACATAGCCCTGCCGGAAGCCTGAAAGACATCGACAGTTTTTTGAGAACTGAAAATGAATTGCAACTTTCCGCTTTGGTATCCAAATCAAAAAGCGCTCTTTTCCACGATACAAGTATGGAAGCCATCACCATCAATGGCAGTACCGCGAGTGTTATTTCAAACTTTGCCGACAAACGCGACATCGACCTGATCGTAATGGGGACACAGGGTTCGTCAGCCCTCCACGAAATATTCATCGGCAGCACCACCGTCGGAGTAATAAAAAAAGCAACCAAGCCTGTCCTGGCAATTCCCAACAACTTTAGCTACCGCCCTTTCAAAAAGATCGTCCTTGCGCTCGACGAAAGCAAAACCTTTCCGAAAGAAGAAATCAGCCCCTTGCTGACCCTGGCAAAAAGCTACCAATCAAAAGTACTGGTATATCATATAGCCGAGCCTGGAGGACAAAATGGCGTCAGCCCATCGATTCATGAGTATCTGAAAGGCACGGATTACAGTGTCCACGAGAAAATCGGGATCACAGACATCAATGAAGGCATCAATGACTTTGTCCGGGAAAACGACGCCGACCTGCTCTGCATGATCGCCCGGAAACGAAGTTTCCTCGAAAATCTTTTCGATCCGAGCGTCACCCGGAGGGAAGCTTTTGACAGCCCAGTGGCGCTACTCGTTTTGCAACGGATGGGGTGATGGGTGGCAGGGGCTGAAGGTTATAGGGTAGAAGTTATGAGCCGGGAAATACTGCCATTGGTTAAGTCATCTTTTCATTTTCATTCTGTCAATTTCCCGAAAGATGAGATTAGGAATGGGTTCAATTGCTGACAGCAAGCGGGAACCATTCTGAATTGCGAATCTATGATTAACTTTAGCAAAAAAAATCAATGCTTCCGTTAGATAAGGATTTGCAACAACCGAAAAGCTCAATTTTGGATTTTGAAAAAATAGCGATCAGGGTATTGGATTATCTGCCTAATGTGCTTAGCGAATCTGAAGAGAAAAATGGTTACACTATCCACTCTTCCGTTATTGCGGGTACCAAAAAGTATGTAAGACCGATCAATCAGCGGCTTTTTATTTATAGTTCAACCGATTTCAAACGGAAGTTTTCAGAATTCCTAAAATTAAACTCAAAATTAAAAATCAGAAATTCAAGTTGGGATGAATCTGAAAAAACATTGATCGACAGTGTACTTTACACTATTCAACAAGCCATTGGAGCTGGCTTTGATCTTTTGGTTAACCCCAATAGCGCCAGGAAGCATGTTGGAAACAGGTTTGAGGAACTAATAAAAGCCATTTTTACAGAAATGGGCATTGCCAACAAAAAAACAGTCCTTCAAATCCCTTATAAAACAGATGAGGGAGAGAAAATTTATAAATGTGAAAATGATTTGATCCTTTCTCCTTTTTCAAAAGTTAAATCAACCAGTCGGCATTTAGATGAAAATGAAATAGTGGTTTCAGTGAAAACAACTACCAAAGACCGGATCGGTAAGATGTTTATTGACAAAATATTGCTCGAACGATTTGTAAAGCACGGCCAAAAGGTGATTGGGATTTTCCTTAACGATGTGCAAAGAAAAGAAAACAACAACATTAGTTTTACTTTGGTTTCCGGATTGTTTATGGTCTATTCAAGCTTTTTGACCGAACTGGAAGGAATTTACTATCTCGATCCGCCGCCAATTGCATTGAAACCATCTTTCCAAAAATACATGAAACCATTTTCGGAATTGGTTACAAACGATATATGGCGCTTATTAGCCTCGTAATTTTGATCTTCTTTTTTGAGAAGCTGCTTCATCCTTGCCAGTCAAAATCCTTGTCAACTGATCTTTATCGGATAACCTGTTTTTGATTATCATACAATATTCATCCTCCAACTCGGTTCCGATCCATTTTCTGCCATAAGCCTCAGCGACCGCATAGGTAGTGCCTGATCCGCCAAAAGGATCGAAGATCAAACTATCCTGGTTGGAAGAAGAAAGAATGATTTTTCTCAACAACTCAACTGGTTTTTGTGTCTTATGCGGAGTTTTTTCCCAGGCGCCATTTGAGATTGTAGGAATCTCAAAAACATCTTTTGGTTTGGCGCCTAAGGGGTTGGGGATCCATTCGTAATTTTTCTTTTTCCCATTTGAGAAATGTGAGGATTCTGCCTGTTTTCTCGCCGGGTATTTAATCGTATGATTATTGTAGGGAATCCTTACTGCGTCAATGTTGAAAATAAAATCTTTGCTTTTTCTGAAGTGTAAAATGCTTTCATGCGAGCGCCCCCAGTCATTACCCAAATTTCCTTTATTCCTGTAAAACCAAACAAGCCATTTGCAACCTTTAAATAAATTGGCGGCAGCCCATTTTAAATCTGCTAATATTTCCGAAAATCCACAGATATAAAGCGACCCGGTTTTTTTCAACACTCTATGCGCCTCCCTGATCCACTCCATACTCCAATCGACGTATTCCTTTTGTGATGAAAATGTGTCCCATTCAGCTTTGTTGATGTTATACGGAGGATCGGCAAAGATCAAATCAAGCGATTCGTTTTCCAGGTTTTTCAAAAATTTGATGGCATCGATTTGATATAGTTTCCCAAATTCAGTTTGAAAAAAAGGTTGGAAATTAAATGCCATATCGCCGGACTTCTGGAAATGAAATTCGAGTTGAAGTTCCTCGACCAGAGACAAAACATTGCTTTCCGGATAAACCCTGTAATTATTGATAGGATGACGAATGCTTTCAAATTTTCCTGATTTATCCCAGCGTCTGAGTGTTTCTTTACTTACTCCCAGTAGTTTTGCAGCTTCACCTACATTTATATATTTTTCCATAAAATCAGCATTAAAAACCTTACACAAGGTTACACAACAAATATACAATTTGGCGGGATTAAAAAGATGAATTTGACAACTTTGATATTAGTCGCATTATTTTCCAAATTAAAATACAGATCATTCCTTAAAGATCAGCAACGGAATTTTACTATCCAGCGCAAATTGCCTGGTGAGACTTCTGCGCAGCAGGTTTTCCGTGAAAGTCCGTTGCGGAAGATATAAGGCCAGCAGATCGATCTGGTTTTCATGTATAAAATGATCGAGGCCTTTTTTGATGGATGGGTTGCGGATGATCCGGGTGTATCTGAACTTATCCTCATCGGAGCCGCCTTCGGGATTTTCAACCACTTCTTCTTTCAGGTTGGAAAAATCGCTTGGCAGCACATTGACATGCACCTGCTCTATGTCGGCATCAAACAGCGCGGCAAATGCTTCAAGGTTTTCGAGCGGTAAATTGTTAGTAGCAAAATCGTTGGCGAAGGCGATCTTTTTCGGCGGTTCAAACCAAAGCCCTTCGGGAACGATCAGAACCGGTTTGACTGATTTTTTAACCAATCGTGTCGTGATGCTCCCGAAAAGGTATTCCCAATAATTGTGCTTGGATTTGGTGCCGATCAGGATCAGGTCAACGGCTTGCTCCTCAGAAAATGCCACGATCTCGTCAACGACGTTTCCTTGGCGTATCACATTGTGGATGCTGAAACCGGCCAATTTCCCCGAAGGATCGAGATGCGGATATTTGCCCGTAAATTTTACCAGCGCTGCCTTATGCTTTTTCTCTGCTTCCTGACGCATCAACAACGAAACATCGGGAGAAGGATGCTTGTCTTTTTTTTCAAAAACATTTAACGCAAAGATTTCAACGGGAGCGACCGAACCTATCCGCACGGCAGTCTCCAGGCTTGTTTGTGAAGCCGGGCTGAAATCCGTTGGCAACAATATCTTTTTCATCAAATCGGCAATTTTTTCAAAACTAATTATGATCCTAAATGAGCTTTATGATAAATATCAATTGCCCGGTTGATATTTATCATTTCGGCTGCAGAAGCCAGGCCTTACCTTTGAAGTAACCGTTAAAGGTATGAAAAACGGTTGTTGAAACATATATTTTTTAACCTGCCTTTTTGGGGCGTAAATTATTGTATTATGTCACTTATCAAATGGAGAAAACCCGATGAATTATTTCCGGCATTCGGCAACATGGTGAATGAATTCTTCCGCGATGACGACTTTTTCGATGGTCGATTCAGGATGATGAGAACACCAGCTGTAAATGTACAGGAAACCAATGATGCTTTCAAACTCGAAGTAGCGGCTCCGGGAATGAAAAAATCCGATTTCAAAGTAGAAGTTGAAAACGGCTACCTCGTTATCAGCGCAGAAACAAAAGCCGAAAAAGAAGAAACCGCTGAAAATTACACCCGCAAGGAATTCAGCTTCAACGCTTTCAAACGCACTTTCTGGTTGCCCGACGGCATCAAGGAAGACAAGATCAACGCTACCTACAAGGATGGCATGTTGTACGTAACCCTTCCGAAAACCGAAGTGAAAAAAGTTGAGGCTAAGAAGAAAATCGCGATTTCTTAAAAAGCAGTTGGCTTTTTAAACCCATGCGATTGCCGCCGATTTGTTTTAGATTAATTTAAAACCATTGTGCCATGAAATCTCTTTTTCAATACCTGGTTTATTTCGCGCTGATCATTGTGATGATTTCCTGCAATAAGCCGGGTGTTGAAAAAGACATGGCACGTTTTGACCAGGCTTATGTGCCGACACTTTATTTTGTTTATAAAAATGACCTTGAAAAAGCCGCTGGTTCCATGTTTCTGCTGGATTCCCGCTGGCAGGATTTTCAACAAAAATACAGCCTCGTATTTCGCAATGACGCTGACGAGATGCAGCGATTGAGATATATTGACGGCTGGCTCTGCGATGCAAACGACGCTGTTCTTCGCAACGACCGCCACAATGCGCTTATCCAGCTAGATCATGTGAAATATGAAATGATGGAGATCCGGCGCAGTTTGAAAGTGGAATATTTCCTCGATTATCTTTGGGATTTCGAAGGCGCCCTGAGTATGCTCGACGAAGCGGTTGATGATGTAAACAATTTGAATTGCAGCCCTGAAGAACTGGCTTTTATGACCGATGAAGCTTTGTATTTTTGGGATATTGTCAAAGAAGCCGGCAGTTCATCTGCTTCAAAAGTTTTTAATACCATAAATATCGAACACTTCGAAAAACACGAGGAAAATATCACTGAGTTTCTAAAACTTGTGGATGCCCAAAAATTTGGTCCTTATGAAAATTTCGATAAATCGGTTAACCAGACACGCGATGCTTTTATGCAAATGTTGACTGTATTTGGAGATTTTGAGGCTGTTCCTACTTTTTACGCAAATACTTTGGGGGATGGTGTAAATTGAGTTGATTAAGTTATTAAGTTGATTGTGTTACAACCAGCAACTTTCCAAATCGACAAACCATACAATTTCAAATAAAAACCTATTAAAAATGAACGTCCAAACACCTGTATCCGAAATCATGACACGCCGCCTCTTTACAGTTGAGGCCGATGATCGTGTGATGAAAGTAAAAGAGATTTTTGATGAAAACAGAATCCACCATGTTTTGGTGGCCGACGCTGCCGATCAGCTTTTGGGGATTATCAGCAAAGAGGATTTTCTGAAACTTTCCTATCATCTTTCGCTCAACACCGGAGGTGCAGCATACACCGAAAAATGGTACAACAACACCTCAGCCGGAGAGATCATGACCAAATATCCGGTATCGCTGTCTCCCGAAGATACGGTAGGACTTGCCGCCGATATTTTTATGGCCAATAAGTTTCACGCGCTTCCCGTGGTGGACAACGACCAACTGGTAGGTATCGTCACCACGCACGATATGTTGCTCTTTGCTTTTCAAAATGCAGGAATGACCGAGTCTTTTTGAATTAGTTGATGCGGTAGTGGTTAGTGGTTAGGGAACAGTAAACCCCGATCCCGCTTCATTAGCGGGAGGGCAGGCGGTAAACGGAACCATAAAACCATATCGTAGCGAATCCCGCTTTTTCTCGAAAAAGCGGGACGATGAAATCGGGAATACCATAATACCATAATACCATAATACCATAATACCATGATAAAGAATGTAAG
>CAZKDA010000233.1:0-7213 GCA_964551455.1 uncultured Saprospiraceae bacterium | reverse complement strand
CACCCAGCGCTACGGAAAAACGGTCGTTGAACAGATCGAACCGTTGGCGCAATTCCAGTTGGTTGCCTGTCACCGTCAACCTCCCTCCGGAAGGCGTCAACACCTGGTCTGCTTCATAAACACTCCAGTTGACCACAAAATCGACCCCCGAAATAAATCCGACATCAGTGAAAACTTCCGACAACAATTCAGTCAGATACATCGACAATTGGTTGGACAACAACTCACTCAAAGTATTGGTAGCGATCATTCCCTGTGATGCCTGGGCGGCGCCCGCATCTTCCGGCAAAAATCCACCAACAACCAAAAGTCCGAAAACCTGGCGGTTCAGTTCATTTTGATCCTGCCTGATCGTCCGCAGCTTACTGTCAGTGTAGTTTTTCAACTCTCCGGCGAGGTTTGGAAATTCAATATTGAACTCGATTTCGGGTTGGAGTAGCATGCCTTGCAATTTCATGGTCAGGTCGATATCTGTTGGCGCTCGTGCTTCACCCCTGGCATTGTCATCCTGTAAATATTCGAGAATAAAATTGTAAATGGGTTTTCTCAGCCTGGCATATTCTGCTTCGATGTTGATTTCGGCTCCGAACGGATCGCCGCTCCAGGTGACGGTTCCGCCTCTTTTTATCTCAAAAGGTTTGTTCACGAGATTGAGCAATGTAAACAGGTAATTTCCCCTTTCGATTTCGTAAGTGCCGTAGATATTGAAATCCCCTGAACGGGTTACATTGATCTCCATGTTTCCTCTTCCTGCGCCTTTGATAACGTCTCCGGCTTTTTCATCGATCAAAAGGAGCACCTCTGCATCGGGAGTAATCGTCAGGTTCATATCCACATTCACACCTCTCAGATCTACCCCTCCGCCAGGTTCGGTTTCGGGTTCTTCTTTGCTGATAAAGCTGATAAAGCTGACTTCGGAGGCGTTGGTGGTTGAAGCAAGCGGGATTTCGAGCCTGGTGCCAGCCCCGGTTGTGGCATTGATGGTAATGTCAGTTTGGTTGAAAGGTCCGCGAAACGAAACTTCCCCGCTACCTTTGGCAAAACCATAATACAGGTCGTTGTCTCCTTTTTTGGTGTTGAGAAATAAAAAATCGTCAGATTGTACAGTGACATCGAGCGCGAAGTTTTTCAGGTGGTTGTGCGTGATACCTCCAAATACAGAAGCCAGGTTGCCCAGTTCATCGCTCAATTGATTGCCTGTGGCATCGATGAGGTAATTGTCGATATTCAACACGCTGAACGGAGCAGAATAGCGGGTTTGCAGATAATCGATGGTCACTGCCAGGTCGCTTACATAAGCTTTTCCGTTGATGCTTGGTTTTTTAAAAAGACCGTCGAAATGAATGTCGGAATTTACCAGACCGGTAGTACCTGTGATGCCATCAATGATGAAATATTCCAATACCTCAAGTGGAAAATTTATCAGGCTCAGGTCTTGGTCAAAATCGTTTTTATAAACCACATCTTCTTTGCGCTTAATGGGAGAAACCGTTCCTTCGGCTTTCAAAGTTTTGTAACCATCGGAAATTTCAAAATAGGTGTTGATGTTTTCAAACAATGAAGGCATGGAAAGGTCGAGCCTGAGTTCGCCAAAATAATCATCATTGATAAAAACGGTGTCAGCCATAGCGGTGACGAAAATATTTTCAAGATCGTAAATATTACCGGCTTCGAGCAGGACATAAAATTTGCCGCCGAAGTCAAGTTTGTCGAAGTCCCACAGCTCGTCGATGATCGACAACTCGAAATTTTCGAGCGACATGGTGAGGCCGGTGCCCTGGATACTTTCGATGACTATTCGTTTTGCCTGGTTGTAGAGGTCGAAGTTTTGGGTTTCAACCAAGCCCTGACCAAAACGAATGAAATTATCGGAGGCAATATCCCACCGGTTTTCAAAAATATAAAGGTTGGAAGGTAGAAATTGCACCTGGAAATAATCATCAGCCAGGAAAAATTTTCCGTTGAGATTCAGGTCGTCAAAAAAGCTGGACAGGTTCGATGACTTGATTTGAAAATCAAGCGTATCACTCTGCAAAGCGCCTTTAATAACAATGGGTTCGAAATGATGCTTTTGGTTGATACTGCTGTGAAAAACGTCAAGGTTAAAACTACAGCTGTTTTCGGCGCCATCGAGATGAAGTGAAATGTCATTGAAATCGAGGTTGTTGAAAGACAGTTTCGGAACCTCTAGGTGGAAAAACAGGCTGTCATCCGTATTATCGACATGCCCCTTTACAGTGATGTATCGCAAGGTGTCGAGGCCGGGATGAAGCAGATAAGTGAAATTTTTACTGTTCGGAATTTCCAGACTAAAATCAAAATTGCTCTCTTTGATTGCCTTTTCGCGGTTGTGGATGTTAAACCTTTTGGAAAGTTCGGGGAAGTTCCGGTCGAAGTAATGTGTGAAAACCGAAGGAATTTCAAGAATGTCGAATGTGCCGTCAATCTGCAATTTTAAAATATCCGAATCGACGGTCAGGGTTCTCAGGTTTTGATAATTCAGATCAGATTTCAGAAACAAGGTGTCGAACTCAAAAATTTCCGAATCCGATCTAATAGCTTTGAAATCGGAGACCGTTCCTGTGCCTTCGATGGTGGACAAATCCCTTACGGTGAGGTTCAGGTCGATGCTCCCGCCCAATGCGAGCGGTTGTTCGGAGAGATTGAGCGCTTTGAGATCGAGCTTGTTGACATCGGCGTTGAAGTCGAATTTGGTGATGGAATCCGTAAAGTCAACAAAACCTTTAAAAATAAAGTCAATGTTTTCGTCTTTGATCGTCAGGTTACCATCGAAGAGGTTCTTTTTGATCTCACCATCGAGGACGATATTTTCATACAGATAACCTTTGTAATCAAAATTGGCGATCCTGGCGCCCAGTTTGGCTTCCACTGTTTCGAGGGTCAACCCCAGTCCGTCTTTCACCTCCGAGACGAAATTGATCTTGCCGAAATCATCGTTGCCCGTAAATTTTTTCAGGTCGAAATCGATGAGCGACAGGGAGCCGGAATAATCTGCTTGTGCCCTTCCCATCCGGTTGTTGAGGTTCATGTCCATCTGGGCATTTCCGACAGCGGTATTGAGCGCCCCATAAGCTACAAAGTCGTTGAAGAAGCCATCAAAGCGGCCTTCGAAATTAAAGGTTCCGAGGCGGTCATAAATTTCAGGGGGGTCGAATCCCGGGACGAGCAACCGCAATGTGGGAAGGCTGGTGGTCAAGCGGTCAATTTCAAGATTTAGCAGCGCTTCGTTGGGTACGGTCAGGTCACGGGAATTGAAATCTCCTTTGAACACAACGCCTCTTCCAAGTTTCATTTCCAGGTTTTTCCCTCTGAGTTTATTGATACTTCCCGAAAATTCTCCGCTGATCTCCAGTATTTCGTTTCGGTTATTGATAAAAAACCTGTTGCGTGCCAGCTCCGGTGCAAAAACCAAAATATCCCGGATCGCCACCCTGGCCTGATCGAAATCAGCGCTCATATTGACCTTGTTGGGAAAATCCTGAAAGTCTTCAAAAGATTTGAATTTGATCGCAAACGAGTTGCCCAGTGTGCTGAAAGGCGTTTCGATCTGGAGATCATTCAATTCGACCAGGGTACCCGAAACACTGGCTTGTCCGGCAGACATATTATCCAATGTAAAACCGCTTTCTTCGGTAAATGACAAGTTTTTCAACTGAAAATCGAAAGCACCTTCCGTAAATTGAAAACTGTCTGCCAACATTTCTATCTCAAAAACTTTCAGGTGTTTGAAATTCAAAATATCATCAGGAGTAGATTTGACGGGTTCTTTGCGGTAATTGTGCATTTCGAAATATCCGCCGGAGATTTGCAATTGATCGATCACCGCTAAAAAGGGCATTTTTGTGGAATCCGGTTCGGGGGCTTGTGTTTCCAGATTTTCAGTATCCTGGGCTTCGGTTTTCCACTCATCCGGTAAGAACTGTGAAAATTCATCGAGGTTGACCATTGGCTGATCCAGTTTCAGCTTTTTGAGGTGGATGTAATTTTCCGGCAGAAGCAGCTCTTCAAAGATCACTTCGCCGCCTGCCAGCGCCAGCGTGACAGCACTGCCAGTCGTGCGATCATCTTTTGTCAATTCAATATTTTTAAAATACACCCCATCAACGTCGAGCAAAAAAGATTTTTTTGGTTTGTCGGGACTGGGGCGGTAAGCCGACAAATAATCGAGCAAAAACTGGGCGTTGTAAAAATATTGCGCGGAATCTCTTTTCAGTTTTATTTGGGCATCTTCGAGATACAGATTCTCAACGTGGAGATTGCGGCTGATGAGCGCAATGAGATTGGTGCTGAACTCAGCTTTTAAATTCCCGGAATAAAGCAGCGTATCGCCGCTATGGTCTTCAAGCACAAAGCCTTTTAAAACAAGTTTGTCGAAGAAGTCGATTTCAACCCGGTCAATGTGGACATTTGTGTTCAACTCGTTCGACAGGTAATTGGTCAGCTTTCCGACCAGGAAGTTTTGAACGCTTTCATTTTGCAGCAATATCCAGCCGAGGACCAACAGGAAAATCAAAAAAATAAACAACCGCCTGAATATGATCACCATGCGATTGACCAGCCGCCTTCGCCGCAATCGCTGTAAAAAATTCTCTATGTCTTTAGGCGCTTTATTCATTTATTTTTGATAGAAATTTCTTCCGTATTCCTAAAATCTAGTATCTGAAGTCTGATGTCTAATGTCCCGACTTTGTCGGGATCTACTCCCGCTAAACCAGCGGGATTCGATCTGATGTCTAACATCTGTTAAAAATAAAATCCAAAGCTCGTTTTTCCGACCAATAGAACCCATTTTCATCCGGCGAAACAAAACCGACGTGGCCCCCGAATTCGGGCACTTCCAAATGGCACATTGGATTTTTTGCGGCAATATCAAAGGGGTAGCACTCCTCGCTCAAAAACGAATCATCGGAAGCATTCACGATGAGGTACGGAATTTTTATTTTATCAAGATATGGCTTGCTGCTCGATTTTTCCCAATAATCCGGAGCATCAGCAAAACCATTAACCGGAGCAGTAAAGGCATTGTCAAAATCCTCGAAATTCCTGGAGTTGTAAACCTTTCTCAGGTCGATTTCCGGGGTTATCAGGCGTTCCTTTTCTCTGACTTTGGTTTTCAGCGAATCCATAAATCTGTTCATAAAAATGACATTTTTCCATTTTGCCAATTCAATGCTCGCTGTAGTCAGATCGCAAGGAACTGAGAAAACAACGGCGCTTTTTATCTTTTCCGAAACGCTGTCGTTTTCCTCGCCCAGGTACTTCAAAATGACATTCCCCCCGAGACTGAAACCGACCAGCGCAATTTCGGAATACTTTCCCGCTTTCAAAACCGATTGAAGGATATATCGAAGGTCATTGGTTTCGCCGCTGTGATAGGACTTCAATTTGCGGTTTGGCTGGCCGCTGCATCCTCTGAAATTGACACCGACCCCATCCCAGCCGTGCAGGTTAAAAAGCCGGATCGGCGCTTTGATATATGGCCTTTGGGCGCTTCCTTCCAGGCCGTGCAAAGCAATGACCAGCTTTGTGGAGCCGATCTTCGACCAATCGAGATCGACGAAATCGCCGTCGGGCAATTCCAGCCGTTGGCGCCGGTATTGTATCCCGTGGACTTTCCGGAGCAAGGCCGGGAATATGGTCTGCAGATAATTGTTCCGGAAAAAAAACGGAGGATCAAAACTCGAACTTTCGTAAACTGGCATTGCTTTGTTTTAAGCAGTAATTAATCAAATTGGCCATTGAAAACAACGATGAATATTAGCTCGCTCAACTAAAATAATAAACTTGGAGCTAAATTGTTTTAAAAGGCTGTAAATAATTGGTTTTCAATATTATAAAATCTGAAATTTTATGAATCGTTTGAAAATCCTAAAGCGATTTCGCAGATAGCTCCCTGCAACTAAAATCGGAAAAATGATCATCTTCTTTGTTCCACCGTTCCACTTCCAGGATTTTCAATCGTGCAAGATCGGGGTTTTCAATACAACGACAAAGTTGTGCGCCAGCCTGCATGATCCGCTTTTTACTTTTGTACGGCGCTACTTTTAATTCATAAAACGCCCAATCGTCAAGGATTATGCTAAGTTCATTCGTGCCGGGAGTTTCATGCCCAAACCGTTGTCGCACTGAATCCGGAATGCATTCGTTGCTGTTTTCTACAAAATAAAAAATGCCTTCAGGGCTAATTCCCGAATACATTTTAAAGGAAAGTTGCTCATCCCATTTATTAAAAAAATTGAAAAAAGGCATAACGCCGAAAAGCACAACAGCCGCCGACATTGGCCAAAACAACCGAAAAGTTTCGTGTACAGTAACTGGTTCAGGGCTTTTATTTTTATAAAAAACTAAAACCAAAAGGACGATCATGGTAATATTCCAGGGCCAGACCACGGCATTCCAATGATGCCCCAGCGGGCTTAAAACGATCAAAATGAAAAGATGCATTCCTGACAAAACAACAATTGCAATTTTCCTGGTCTTATTCAGCAAAAGACATATTCCCGCCAGAGATTCCAAAATCGCCGTGGCGTAAGCGAGTTTTGGATTTTGGAATGCAAAGTCTTCCAACCCGAAAGGTTGCAACAGCCAGGGGAAAATGTCTTCGGCAAAATAGATATTCAATTTATGAATGCCACTCCAGCAGTAAACGCAAGCGATCATGATCCGGATCGTTAGCAAAGCAAATGGAAAACGATCATTGCCGGCGGCAAATAAAACCAACAATATTGCAGCCATCTGATACACCCAAACCTGGAGGCGATTGATGTCGTCAAGAATAAAAATAAAGCTCAGAAAAAAGAAAGTCCAGACTGCAAAACGATGACATTTCCCCAAAGCAAAAGCGAGCAAAATAAAAAGCATCAGGCCAAAAAACAAAAAATCCAAAGGGCTGATAATTTCCAATGCGAAATTTGGAAACGCAGGAATTTTTGGATAATGTCTGTCAAAATCGACCCACAGCGGCCATGAAATAAGGCATTGAATAACGAGGCAAAGACTAATGGTAGAAATCAACCGCTGTCTGAAACTCCATAGATTGTGGAAAACCATCGCGGAGCTTTTTAATGCTGAAGGGTTATAGGGCGAATTTGCAATTGGTTTTCATCAATCCTGAATTTTCTGCTGAGGCTTTTTGCAATGAGTTTTGCTTCATCATTTTTATCAAACAGCAGATCGACAAAAACCACATAGC
>CAZKDA010000232.1:0-7317 GCA_964551455.1 uncultured Saprospiraceae bacterium | reverse complement strand
TATTGAACAACTGATCCTTGCTCATCCATTCAGTTGGTAGAGCACTCCGATTCCATCGGAGGGGTCGCGGGTTCGAGTCTCGTCTCCCGCTCTTTGAAGCTAATTGTTTATTAGTTATAGTTAATCCGTTGATTCGTTTATTTTTTGTTCTATCCAGATTATCAAGACAACCAATCAACTGATAAAAAATAATCACTGCCCGGGTGGTGGAACTGGTAGACACGCAGGACTTAAAATCCTGTTCCTGTTAAAGGAGTGCGGGTTCGATTCCCGCCTCGGGTACAAAAAGCAGTTTGAGTGTGGGTAGTGAGCAAGAGGTTCACTGCTTTTCCTCGCACTCACACTTAGATCAGTCTGGAGCAAGAGACCTGCTCCGAAATGAATTCCTTTCCTAACTCTTGCCCCCACTCACACAAAATATTTTTATAGGAAGAATAAAAAAAGTAGGTCAGGATCACGGGAAGAAGTGATGTCTATCAGATATTAGACCCGTCCGATCCCGTCCGTTTGCGTCATGCTGGCAGGTGACGCAGTCGGGCTGGTGCGGGAGGGCTGCCGAATTCTATGTTTAATGCATGTGGGCAGGTTTCAGACAAGAGACACCAGGCTATGGATTTGTTCATTTTGTGTGTTGTTTTTTCAAAAATCATATCTCGCGACCGGACTGATGGTTTGATCGGAAAACTGGTTTTTCAGATATTTGTAATATCCGGTGACGGCGATCATGGCAGCGTTGTCGGTACAAAATTCAAATCTCGGAATATAGGTGTTCCAGCTTTCGGCTTTTCCGGTGGCTTCGAGCGTAGCTCTCAGTTCCGAATTGGCTGACACGCCACCAGCGATACAGATTTCTCTGATACCCGTTTCCTCGGATGCTTTTTTGAGTTTGTTCATCAAAATAGACACGATCCGGCTCTGAACTGAAGCGCAGATGTCGTTGAGGTTTTCTTTGATAAAATCCGGATTTTCTTCCAGGTTCTTTTTCAAGAAATAAAGAATTGAAGTTTTCAAACCGCTGAAACTGAAATCAAGCCCTATGCTATTTGGTTCAGGAAACTCGAAAACCGGCTTTCCCAATCTGGCGAGTTTGTCGATGATCGGCCCGGCGGGGTAGTCCAAGCCCAGCAACTTCCCGGTTTTGTCAAAAGCCTCGCCCGCAGCATCGTCGAGCGTGGAACCAATGATGGTCATATCCAAAAAATCCTTTACCAAAACGATCTGGGTATGCCCCCCTGAAACCGTGAGGCAAAGGAAGGGAAATGAAGGCTTCGGCTCTTCCGCAAAATGTGCCAGCACGTGCGCTTGCATGTGGTTCACCTCGATGATCGGAATATCCAGGCTCATTGCAAAAGATTTGGCAAAAGAAACGCCAACGATCAAAGAACCGATCAGCCCAGGTCCGCGGGTGAAGGCTACGGCATTGATGTCGCGTTTGTGGATACCCGCCGCTTTTATGGCTTTTTCCACGATGGGGATGATGTTGATTTGATGTGCCCGCGATGCAACCTCTGGTACTATCCCTCCGTATTCCTTATGGGCTTCCTGGTTGGCGATAAAATTGCTCAGCACCCTGCCGTCTTTTAAGATAGCGGCAGAAGTATCATCGCAGGAGGATTCAATGCCCAGAATGATGATGCTCATATTTGAAAACAATTTTTATGGATGCAATTTTGTTTATCAAAATGCAAAAATGTAGTTGAAACGTTTTTAGTTTGCCTCCAGCAAAAAAGAAATTTCAGATTTTCAAAGTTGATCAGAATTGTGCTGAATTTTAAAAAGACCTAACATTTCAAATTTTACCTATGTTCAACAACAAAGTTAAACCCGAGACACAAAAAAAATCCAATGGCGTGGCACAAATTAGTGAAAACGGTTCCTGTGTCATTTCTCAAGGTACTTTTATAGAAGGAAAATTTAAAACTTCGGAGGATGTACGGCTCGACGGCACGATCACCGGGGAGGTAACGACCGAAAAAAAACTGGTGATTGGAGAAACCGGAAAGGTCAACGGAACGGTGATCTGCCATGATTCCGTCATCAAAGGAAAGATCGAAGGTGAACTGACCGTCACGGGTCTGCTGCATCTGATGAACTCCGCAAATATCAAAGGGAAGATCAAAGCAAAAAAAATGATCGTGGACGAAGGCGCCGAATACAACGGCGAGTGCATTATTGGTGAGTAGTTTCTCATTCCAAAGTCCCGCTCGCACTACCTCTCAGGTATGGTGTGCCGCTTTCCAGACCTCCTCTGCTATACTTGTTCACGGATAAACCCGCCTGACTGCACGGGCAGGTTTCGGATTTTTCTTTTCCCGAAATTTTCAGTGAACAGTTATACCGATCCCGACACGTCGGGAATTAATTTTTATAATCCGAAACCCGCCTGACGACACGGGCAGGTCTATGCGGTGTCGTGTATAATTTGCAAAACACCCGCTTACAATAAGCAAAGCGTTTGTGGCGGTATGTTTTTTGACTTGTCATTATCAATTCCTAAAATTTTTAATGTTTCCGTATAAACACAAAACGAACCTAAGATGAAAACACGACTACTTCTCTTAGCGCTTTCTGTTAGCGCTTCTTTTGTCTCATCCGTTTCACAAAACCTGATCGTAAACCCCGGCGCAGAATCATCGTTGGGCGCTGAATGGACGATTCAAAGTGGGAATTGGATTTCACGCACCCCTGATAGTGGTAATCATCCTTTTGAAGGTGATTATTATTTTTTTGCTGGCGCCGGAGCTGGGTCTTTGGAGCTTTTTCAGGACGTTGACGTTAGCAGTTTTGCAGCCGCGATCGATGATGGCAACCAACAATTCGAGTATGGAGGTTATATGCGGTCGCATAATGATAATGACCAGTCAAGGGTCATTGTCGAGTACCGAACAACCGAAGGTGATGTGCTGGAGTCCTATGATACCGGCTATATTTATAATCCTAATGACTGGCAACATTTTACGGATACGAGGACTGCCCCTGAAGGTACGCGTACCATTCGCATCCGTTTGTTTTCACTGAGGGCAAACGGTACCAACAGCGACGGATACCACGACGGACTGAGCCTTGTGGCGCTCGAATTGTTGCCGGTAGAGCTGATCTCTTTCCGGGCTTTTGCCGCAGGCAATAAAGTTCACCTCGCCTGGCAAACCGCTTCTGAAATAGATAACCACTATTTCATGGTCGAAAAATCAAGCGATGGCAGGCATTGGATAACGGCGGGCAGGGTAGATGGGCGTGGCACTTCGAGCAAACCAATCAGTTATTCCTTCACGGACAGCCATCCATTTCAGGGCACAAGCTATTACCGCCTTCGGCAGACGGATTTCGATGGTTCAGCAAATTTTTCAAAAACGGTAGCAGTAACCCTAACTACCTCGTCTGAAAGCCCTTTGCTGTTCCCTAATCCTGTGTCAACACAATTTTTTGTAATAAACCTCGATATTAAAAAGTACAATTCCCTCCAGGTGCTGGATCTACAGGGTAGGGTCGTACTGGAGTCATCCGACCTGAATATACCCATTGATGTGACTGACCTGCAAACGGGGAGTTATTTTGTAAAATTCATCGGGGCAACAGGATCAAAAGCTGTTGAGTTTTTGAAAAACTGAGAATCTTCTGGGTCATCCGAGCCGCGGAGTAGCAGTGCAAAGTATTGCAATAATCAGGAGGTTATCACTTCGCTTTTCGGAAATAAGCCGGCACACCAGCGCCGGACATTGAGATTTTTTTTCCTTATTTTCTATATTGACTATTTTATTAAAACCATTGCTGAATTGTTACCAGGATTTAATATTTGATTTTAAAGAAAAAATAGTATTATTGCGTTGTAACAAATGAAAAAAACGTTTTATGAGATTAATAGTCAATCTTGTTTTAGTTGCCATTATCGCCGGATTGATCTGGGTACTTTACAGCAGTATTTCCGAACCGATTGAATTTCAAAAAGAAAGAAAAATGCGGGAAGATGCGGTAATCGCCAAACTGATGGAGATCAGGCAGGCGCAGGAGATATTCCGAAATGTAAGCGGTTCGGGCTTTGCTCCATCTTTCGACAGCCTCAAAAAAGTGCTCCGCAACGGCCAGGTTCAGACCATCAAAGTAGAAGGTGACCCTGACGATCCCACCAGTGAAGCTATTTTTTACGATACCATTTATGAGCCTGCCATGAAGTTCGTGGAAGAACAGGGCATCAACCTGGATTCTCTCGAATATGTGCCTTACAGCACTGAAGGGGCTGTGTTTGAAGTGGAGGCTGATACCGTCACTTACCAGAGCACACTTGTAAGCGTAGTAGAAGTAAGAACCAACCGCAAAAATTACATGGGCAAATATGCCGATCAACGTTACACGAGATACGACCAATCCTACAAACCAAACTCCATCATTAAATTCGGTAACCTCACGGCTCCGAATCTCTCAGGCAATTGGGAATGATAAACCTTGATCTGATAGAGGATAATTTTTTAAAAAAAAATGCAGCCTTTTATGATCTTTCTGCCATCATCAGCGCTGAAGGCTTTTCATTTCTCGTAGTCGATCAAAAACAAAATGTGATCGCGCTAAGGAGCTACAGCCTGGAAAAAAATACCGATATCAAAACCTTTATCACCAACACGTATCGCCAGGATGATATCGTGAAGCTCAAATTCTCCTCAGTAAAAATTGCAGTCAACAACTCCAGACATACCCTCGTGCCTGCCGTTTTTTTTGATGAAAAATACCTGCCTGTTTACCTCGAAAGAATGATGGTGATGCATGCTTCTGACAAAACCCTGGTCGATGACCTTCAATTTATCGCAGTTAAAAATATCTTCGCCATCGACAACGAACTGGAACAACTGATCGCTGAAACTTTCGCTATCGACAAATTGTACCATAGTTCCACTGCCTTTATCCGGGGCGCTCATTTGCTGGCTGAAAAACAAGGCGGCTGCCAGATGTTCATCAACGTGCTCAACCGCAAACTGAACATCGTCATGTTTGACAACAAAGACCTGTTGTTCAACAATTCTTTTGGTTTTAGCAATGTGCGCGATTTTGTTTATTACGTCATGCTGGTACTCGATCAATTTAAAAAAGACCCCGAAAAAGTTCAGGTTTTTCTTTGCGGGCAGATCATGCGGGAGTCTGAGATTTTTAAATTGCTGTACCGTTATGTAAAAAACCTCAACTTCCTGGATGCGCCTGACCATGTAAAGTTCCGCTCCAAATATGAAGCTTTGAACGCCTACAAATTTTTTGACCTTTTCAGCCTGAAATTATGCGGATAATCGGCGGCGAACTCAAAGGGCGAAAATTCAACCCTCCTGCCAAAAACTGGCCGACCCGGCCAACCACGGATTTTGCAAAAGAAGGCTTGTTCAATATTTTAACCAATCATTTTGACTTTGCGGAAATAAAGGTGCTCGACCTGTTCGGCGGAACCGGCAGCCACAGCTACGAATTCATCTCGCGCGGCTGTGAAGACGTTACTTACGTTGATCGCTTCGGCCCTTGCGTCGATTTTGTGAAAACAACTGCCCGCAACCTACAGATTGAGCATTTTATCAAAATTATCAAAATGGATGCATTCAGATTCATCGGTGTTTGCAAAGAGCAATTTGATTATATTTTCGCAGGTCCGCCTTATGAATTGCCGACCATCGATCTGCTGCCTGACCTGGTATTCAAACATCAGATTTTAAAAAACCACGGCTGGTTTGTTTTGGAACACAACCCCAACCATTCTTTTAAAAAACACCCAAATTATTTTGACGAACGGCACTACGGAAAAACCATCTTTAGTTTTTTTAAATATCCGGATTTTGATGAAAATGACTAACTTTAATTTGAGTTAAGTACCTCAACACGTTAAGTTACGGGGGTCACTTCAAGTACCTCCGTAACTTAAATTTCAGTTTAAATCAAAAATGCCGGTTTTTAGAAATCCGTGAAATAGTTGAAATCATTATGCCCTGAAACGGTAAAAAGTCCCGTCTGGGTTGTTCGACTTCGTTGGAGGTCAGAAAAAACCGGGGACACCAAAGTGTCAGGATTTTACTAAATTTCTGACCGTACGATCAAGCTCTCAAAGAGCGCAAGAAATTTTAAATCCAGTAGTATGAAAACATTCCCGGTATTGATCGCTTCTTTGTTTTATATAATGACGGCATTCTCTCAAAAAGAACTGAGCGGATACTGGGAAGGGACCATCACACAGGAGGAAGGCGGTTTCCTGCCCAAATATTCCATCGAATTGTTCCTTATCCAGAAAGGCGACACCATCATCGGGCGGTCTTTTGTTTATGTGGACAGTATCTTTGCTGAAATGGACGTGATTGGGGAGTTACACAGCGGCATTTTTCTGGAGCTTCGCGATATGAAAATCCTCGAACATGAAAGCATCCAGGGCATGGAATGGTGCATCAAACGGTATCAGCTTATGCTCAAACAGCAAGATAGTGTCATTCATCTCGAAGGGTACTGGCAAGGCAAAACCAGTTTTAGCGACTGCGTACCCGGAAAAATTTTCCTCAAAAAGAAAATCCCCAGGGCTTAGCTAGTGTTGCTTCCTTGATTCTACTTCAATTTTATCGGCATTGAATAACTGTTTTGAACATTCAACAAATATATTTTGGTTTGAATGTTTTAGATAATAAATTTGCGCAGAATTGACGGTGCGGATTTCTTAGACCGATTGATTGTTTTTTGTGAAATTTTGCTTACCAGTTCCATATCTCGAATGAATATTGTTGCAGCTATAAAAGAAGGCGTTGTAAATGGCGTCAATGAATTCTACCATCAAATCGTAAAGCCGGAAGATCTGCTGGTTAGCGAAACCCGGAAAGAATTTACAGGAGACTTTACCGTCATGGTATTTCCATTCACCAAACACGCCCGGAAAAAACCCGAAGAGGTAGCAGAGGAATTGGGAAATTACCTGTGCAAAAATATTTCTACGATCCGCTCCTTCAATGTGATAAAAGGTTTTTTAAACCTCGAAATCGACGACAGCTACTGGAAGGATTTTTTGGAAAGAGTATTCGTTGATGAAAATTACGGTCAAGCGCCCCCAAAGGGATCAAAAGTGATGGTGGAGTTTTCATCTCCCAATACCAACAAACCGCTGCATTTGGGGCATATCCGGAATATCCTGCTGGGCTGGTCTTGTTCAAAGATCCTTGAAAAGGCAGGCTATGATGTGGTAAAAGTGCAGATCGTGAATGACCGTGGCATCGCAATTTGTAAAAGTATGCTGGCCTGGCAAAAATATAGCAATGGAGAAACTCCGGAGTCAACCGGGATCAAGGGTGATCATTTCGTGGGTGATTATTATGT
>CAZKDA010000231.1:1972-7373 GCA_964551455.1 uncultured Saprospiraceae bacterium | reverse complement strand
AACATTTGTCTATCCGCCAATCCTGCATTGAGTGTCGTATATTTCTTCTATGTATCCTTCAAATTCAGGATTTGAAAATATACTGTTGAATAATGTCGTTTTTTTAATTTGATGCTAAAACTTTTCATAACTACACGAGAAGTTTTTGTTTACAACTATTGGATTTCCTGCACTTTCACTGAATTACCGCTAAAGTTTTGCGATCATGTCGATCAGGTTTCCGGATAATTGCCTGCGATCCGGGAAATGTCTCACAATCGAATATACAACATTTTCTCAAACACAAAGCATACATCTGTAAAATAGTCGTTGCTTATCCGATTTTAAACGTTTATTATCCGTTTGTAATCGGATAGTTCTGATTTGCAATTGCCACCCGCGTACCCATTCGTTCGGCATAGACTATGCCTGGAGCTTAGTTGCTAAAATTGGAGGTGGAAGATTCAACGCTCCGCTGCTTCTCTTTTTCGGGGATGACACTCCGGGTTTCGGAAAACTCAATTCTCATTTGGAAAGCCGGAAAACAGGCAGGGTTTATATTTTGGTCAAAAAAAGCAATGATTAGGACAATGCTGAAAACAAGAATGTGGCAAGCTATTCAAAAATAACCGGCCACATTCGATGAAATTATTTGTTGATTGAAATTACTTTGCGCGTTCTCTTTCGATCACGGCGGAAAGGCCCCGATCGATGAGCGCATCTTTCAAGGGTTTCAGCACATTGAAGGCATCGGTTTTTACGGTGGCTTTTCCTTTGAAATGAATGATAAGGGAAAGTTGTTCGGCCTGTTCGCTGCTGTGTTTCAATATCTCGGTAAAACACTGGATCAC
This sequence comes from uncultured Saprospiraceae bacterium, assembly GCA_964551455.1. Classification (GTDB taxonomy): domain Bacteria; phylum Bacteroidota; class Bacteroidia; order Chitinophagales; family Saprospiraceae; genus JAHDHW01. The sequence goes on along the minus strand of CAZKDA010000231.1, from coordinate 6,543 downwards.
CCATTCAAAAGAATTATGGTCATCATTGTACACCACGAGTTGTGATTTTGTACCTACGTCTGTTGTTTCTTCTTCGAGAACGGCCAGTTCTTCTAACTCTTTTAAATTATTTTTTAAATTCATCATAAAGGGGATTTATAGATTCTAAATGAGATTTTAGACTTTAGACTTTAACAACTAATTTAAGCTGGCCAATGTTTCCTTAACGGCTTTGAAATTTGGCAGATCGCCGGCAGATTCCAATACTTCTGCATACCTGACCATGCCTTCCTTGTCGATGACGAAAGCCGAGCGCTTGGCGACGCCTTTCAAACCTAATACAAACTCTTCGTAAAATGCGCCATAAGCCCGCGATACCGTTTTGTTGAAATCCGAAAGCAAAGGAAAACTGAAACCTTCCAATTCCTTGAACTTATTCAGCGTATGGAATGAATCCACCGAAATGGCAAGCACCTGCGCACCAAGTCCTTCATAACTTCCGATGTCGTCGCGGATGCTGCACAATTCCGTTGTACAAACGCCGGAAAATGCGAACGGGAAAAACAACAGCACCACATTTTGGCCTTTGTACTGATCGAGCGAAACTTCGGATTTATCGGAGGCTATCAAGGTAAAATTGGGAGCTTTATCGCCAACATTTAGAGACATATCGAGCTTTTTAGTTTTGGGTTGAAGGCATGTGTAAAATCAACGCCTGTATAATAAAATTGTTTTTTATAACGCGCTTAAAGATACACATTTCATCCTAATTTTTGTTCTTTTACGCTGAATTTTGGTTTTCAATTTATAGTATGAACGAAAACAGCAAAGCCTATTTCCAAATGCACCTCGCGGTATTGCTTTTTGGATTTACGGCTATCCTCGGCGACCTGATATCGCTCTCCGCACTCATGCTGGTTTGGTGGCGGGTGCTGATCACCACCATCAGCCTGTTTTTTCTGATCCGCTTCGGAAGGAAACTAAAGACCATACCCAGAAAACGGATTTTTCACTACATGGGCATCGGGGTATTGGTAGCCCTGCATTGGATTTGTTTTTTCGGATCGATCAAATACGCCAATGCTTCTGTCGCGCTGGTTTGTTTTGCCACAACCTCTTTTTTCACGTCGTTTTTAGAACCCATTCTCATCAAGCGGCCATTCCGATGGTACGAAATGAGCCTGGCCATTATCGTAATTCCGGGGATGCTGCTGATTGTCAAAAACCTCGACACATCCATGATGGCAGGGGTCTGGGTTGGGCTGGCTGCTGCGCTCCTCGCATCTATTTTCGCCATTTTGAATAAAAAATTTGTAAACGATGCCGACACGATCAGCATTACTTTTCTGGAGTTGGGCAGTGGTTGGTTGTTCCTTAGCCTGCTGTTGCCTTTTTGGCTATTGACCAACGAAAATGCAAGTTTCCTTCCCACTGTTTCCGACATAGGTTATTTGCTGATCCTCGCGTTGTTGTGCACCACTTTTGCCTACGTCATTTCTTTGAATGCTTTAAAACATCTATCAGCCTTTGCGGCCAATCTCACCCTCAACCTCGAACCCGTTTACGGGATCATCCTGGCCGTGGTGATCCTCAAAGAAAACAAAGAACTTGACACTGGGTTTTATGTTGGCAGTTCGATGATCCTGCTCTCCGTGTTGTGTTATCCGCTCATCAAAAAATATTTTCAAAAGTCACCTTTGCCTCTGAATTGAAACATTCCTGCTATTTTTGAATCTTGAATATTTTACAAAAAACTTATGGACCGCGACACACTGCAACTGATCGAATACTGCATGGCGCACTCTACCTTGCAGCCACCTGTTTTGCATGACCTCGAGCGTGAAACGCATTTGAAAACCCTCGCGCCACAGATGATATCGGGGCATTTGCAGGGTCAGCTTTTGCGCCTGCTTTCTATTTTAAAACAACCAACCTCGATCCTCGAAATCGGCACTTTCACAGGTTATTCTGCGATTTGCCTTGCTGCCGGTTTGCAAAATGGGGGCATTTTACACACCATCGAGGCCAATGAAGAACTGGAATCGCTGATCCGCAAATACGTCGAAATGGCAGGACTGAAAGACCGCATCAGGCTGCATATCGGTGATGCCAAAGCTATCATTCCGCAGCTCAATGTTACTTTCGATATCGTTTTCATCGATGCAGCTAAAAATGACTACGCGTTTTATTACGACCTGGTTTTTGACCTTGTAAACCCCGGAGGCCTCATCATCGCGGATAACGTACTCTGGAGTGGAAAGGTCATGGAAAAAAAGCAGGAGAAAGACGCCGCACTCCTCGATGCTTTCAACAAAAAAATACACGCTGACAATCGTGTTGAGAATATCCTGCTGCCCATCCGTGACGGCCTGATCATCGCGAGGAAGAAACCGGTAGCGGGAAAATCAGTATGAGGGAGAAATTATGAGTAAAAAGCTATGAGTTTTACGTTGTAAATAACACTGGATATCCACAACACCACATCGGAGCGAATCCCGCTTTTTCGAGAAAAAGCGGGACGATGAAATCGGGAACACCAAAACAAAAAGACTCTCAAAAAATATTGACATATCCGAAATGGCTTTTCACATTGCGAAAATCAAAAGTATTGTCTGACAAACGGCCTAGCGCCAGGCTGAATCCGAAAATCCCGACTTTGGTCTCAAAGGTGATGCCCGCACCAACACCCAAAGGGCGCTGAAATTGTTGGATCGTGGGTGTAATATTTTCGATATACCCGTAATCGCCGAAGGTAAACAGGTAGGAGTTTTGGCCAATGATGAAGCGGTATTCGAGGGTTAAAACGGCATAGCGGGTAGCGAAGAGCGATTCTTCGTCGTAGCCGCGCATGATGCGGTTGCCGCCGATCCTGAACTGTTCATTCAGGTAAACCGGTTCCTTTCCGAAAATACCGCCCAGTTGCACACCTGCCTTTAAGGCGCTTCGGGCGAAAAGCGGCAGATAAGCAGCCAGGCTGCCAGATACCCTGTATTGAAAAGACCGTAAGGTCAAAGAATCGTAAAGCGACTCATAGTTGAAATCATCGTTTGTGATGCCAATGACCTCGTTATTTTTCCGGATGCTTTTGATCCCATTGCCGCCCCGCAGCAAAATACCCCAGCCTTTACGGGGGTTGTAGCGATAATCCAGTTGCTGGAAATTGTATTCCAGTCCGACGAAAGAATTGACAATATCCAGGTTCTCAGGCAGCATTTTGGTGTTGATGATGCGTTGCGTATCGACGGTCAGGATCGTGGTAGAAGTTTGATTCCAGAAGAGTTTCAGATAATTGCCACCTTCAAAAAGATATTGCACCCCAAGGTCGAAATTGACGTCGATGTAGGAGCTATCCCGTTTGTACATAAAAAATCGCGTATCCACTCCGAAAGGCATTTTGAAAACGTAGGGATACTGAAACTGAAGATCGAGCCGCTGGGTTTGCGGGCGCACCTGCTCGAATTCGATGAAAATGCGTTCTCCCATGCCGAAGGAGTTGCGCAGATCGGCGTTTACCGTTGCGGTCAGTTGAAACCTGCTCACCTGCGGGCCGCCCGGAATTTCGACGGCATTGGTAGGCAAAAAACCAAAGATAAAATCGAAACGGCTGGCGCTTTTGTTATCCAGAAAAAGATTAACGGTGGCCTTGTCTCCCGCAAAGGTAACGGTGGCGTCACTTCTTTCCCGCAGGAAAGGAACTTCCCGCAGCCTGCTTCGGATTTTCAGTATTCTTTTTTTATTAAAATAACTACCTTTTTTAAGCCCCAGGTAATTTTCGAGATAGGTCGTTGAGATTTTCGCATCGCCGATGATGTTGATGGAGTCGATGGTCACGAGCCTGCTTTTCTGCATAAAGAGCTGCGCTGAAATCCTGTTTTCACTGACCGCTATGCTGTCCAGCCAAACCCTGGCAAAAGGAAAACCATTGTTTTCTGCGTATTCGATCAGCGATTTTTGTAAGGCTACGGTTTCTTTGTAATTGAATGGACGTTTGCTGTACAAACGCTCGCGGTAACCCACCTCTTCGAGGAAAGCATCCTCCACGTTACCATTTTTCAGGGCAGCCCATTCGTAAGGCTCACCGATTTTTAAAAATGCAAAAACAGCCGAATCTCTTACTTCGAGGCTGTCGAATGATGCTTCCAGGTATGACTGGTTCTGCAATTGATGCAAAATATCTTGAAGGGTGCCGGCCAAAGCCAGGCTGTCGGGCAAACCGCCTGGGTAGCTGATCCGTTTTGTTACAAAATACTCGTCCTTGTCGAGGGGGATCAATTTCAGTTGATAGCGGTATTGTGCATCGGTTTTAAGGGCCGTGGCAAGGGTCAGCACGATCAGGATCAGGAGCCGGTAAAATGCTTTCCAGGTTTTGCCCAATGTTTACAGATATTCAAATTTTAAAAAATAAGCGGCTTTAAACAATTACAAGGACGCAGAAAGACGCAGAGAATTATGATGTATTATGAATTTTAAAAAAAACTGATACAGTTGAAATTCAAACAAAAACATAATCAATCTTAAAAATCATAAAAAATCTGCGTCTAAAAAACATTTCACAACCAGAGGGACGCAGAATGACGCAGATGGGTTATGAT
>CAZKDA010000231.1:0-1872 GCA_964551455.1 uncultured Saprospiraceae bacterium | reverse complement strand
TCTAAAAAACATTTCACAACCAGAGGGACGCAGAATGACGCAGATGGGTTATGATGCATTATGAATATAAAAAAACTGATACAGTTGAAATTCAAACAAAAACATAATCAATCTTAAAAATCATAAAAAATCTGCGTCTAAAAAACATTTCACAACCAGAGGGACGCAGAATGACGCAGATGGGTTATGATAAATTATGAAAAAAACATAACCAATTCATAAAAGATCAGCGTCTTTCTGCGTCTATTTCTCACCACAACTTTTTTGTATCAAAAGAACAACGATGATCTCCTGAAAATATGATGAATGCAATGGTTACGAGTGAACCACTCCTTGCACAATTGGTTTAATCAACGAAAAAGGCGACTTTAGCGTTGCAATCAAAAACTTGAATTGGCCGGTATCTATTTACATATCCCCTTTTGCAAACAAGCTTGTCATTATTGCAATTTTCATTTTTCGACTTCGCTGAAATACAAGCCGGAAATGATCGCTGCGATCCTGAAGGAACTGGAATTGCAAAAAGATTTCCTGGAAGGCGAAGCCGTCGAAACCATTTATTTTGGCGGTGGAACGCCTTCTCTGCTCTCCGTTGCCGAACTGAACGCTATCTTCGACAAGATCGCTTCGCTACATTCCCTGGAAAACGAACCTGAGATCACCCTCGAAGCCAATCCCGACGACCTGACGCCTGAAAAACTCCGGGCTTTGAAAGACACGCCGGTAAACCGCCTCAGCATCGGCATCCAGTCCTTTTCCGACAGCGATCTGCAATTTATGAACAGGTCGCACAACGCCACGGAAGCCAAAGCCTGCATCGAATACGCCCTGAAGAACGAATTTGACAACCTGACCATCGACCTGATCTACGGTACGCCTACCATGAGCCACAGCCAGTGGGAAACAAATATACAAACTGCCCTGGCATTCAATATCCCGCATCTTTCCTGCTATTGCCTTACGGTGGAACCCAACACGGCGCTTCATCATTTTGTGAAAACCGGAAAGACATCGCCGCCCGACGACGAGCACGCCAGCCTGCAATTTGAAACATTGATCGCCATCGCTCAGGAAAATAGTTATATCCATTATGAAATTTCAAACTTTGCGCTGGATGGCCGGTTTTCAAAACACAATACCGCCTACTGGAAAGGAAAGCGATACCTCGGGGCGGGGCCTTCGGCGCATTCTTTCGATGGAAGAGCGCGGCAATGGAATGTCGCCAACAATCAGAAATACCTCCGCGCCCTGCAATCCGGCATGATCCCTTTCGAAGAGGAAACCCTCACCAGCGCCCTGCGCTACAACGAATACGTGATGACCGGCCTCCGGACGATCTGGGGTTGTGACCTCAAAATAATCGCCGGCTTCGGTGAATTTTATGAACAGCATTTTCAAAAATCCGTCGGTCAATTTATGCAAAACGGGCTACTCGTTGAAAAAAGTCAAACCTATACCCTCAGCGCGAAAGGCAAACTCCTGGCGGATAAAATAGCGATGGAGTTGTTTTATGTCGGTGAATGATGGGTTGGTTGGGATTCACGTAGTGTAGAAGGTTCGTTTCCAAGCGCTTGTATAACCTTGTCCTGCCAGGTAAAATGTGTCCAGTTTTCGTTTTGGTAGATATACTTTGCCATTGCCATCTTTTTCATTGCGGCAAATAATCGAAATATTCTCCGCAACTGCCGCAAAGTTTTGAATAGTGTGAAAATTGTTTTGATTAAAATTTTTCCCGGAATAAGCCGGTTTTTGTGGTATTGTCATTAAACCTGCGAGTACCGCAATTTCCTTAGGCGAAACGCACGAACATCCTGTTGAAAAAAATCCATTCTGCGTGGATCAGCGCGATCAGCGGGACACATTTTTTATTTC
>CAZKDA010000230.1:0-7401 GCA_964551455.1 uncultured Saprospiraceae bacterium | reverse complement strand
TTGCGATAAATCTTGGCGATCTTTGCGGTTAAGATTTTTTGGATTTTTAGAAGTCCCCTTATGTATGCCGGTCAGATCATCCCTTACAGGATCAGGGTTTTCGGCATCATCCCGTTCAATTGGGTCACGGAGATCACGCATTGCCAGCAAAGTGAATATTTCATTGACGAGCAACGGTTCGGCCCGTATCGTTTTTGGCATCATCAGCACCGATTTACCGAAACAGACAGTGGCATTTTAATGGAAGACATCATCCATTATGCTTTGCCGATGGGCTGGCTGGGGCGGATCATTGCCGGCACTTTGATAAAAAAGAAAGTGGAAGGAATTTTTGCTTTTCGCGAAAGCAGGCTGGAAAAACTTTTCAGTCAAAAACAACTTACAACTTAGGCATGGTACCGAAGACGTAATCCCACAGCGGGGACGTAACGCCAAAGGCTTTGGTCTGATCTTTATAATGGTGAATGGCGTGGATCGACCAAAGGACTTTCAGCCGGTTGTTGGGCGGTTTGAAAATATGCAAAATGTAATGCACGCAAAGGTAGCAGGCATAACCAACGAGGAATCCCGGCAAAAATGCAAAAACGAGGTCGCCGAGAAAAAGCCGGAATACAAACAAGAGCACTGTGCCAATGGTAATGCTCATCACCGGTGGCATAGCAAGCCGCTGTTTGTCCTTTGGATATTCGTGGTGAACCCCGTGGAGGGTGTATTGAAGTTTTGCTTTGGTTTCCGTATTGCCGGGCAGGTGAAATACGTAGCGATGGATCAGGTATTCCGCCAGGGTAAAGGCAAAAAAGCCCAAAAAGAACAACACGACCGTAGCTGCCACACTTAGCTCCGTATTGGTTTTGACGCTGTAAGCCAGCAGTGCAGCGGAGTAGATAAAAAATATCGAGATCGGAATGGCAACGTGTGTTTTCGTCAGACTTTCCAGGAATCTATTTTCGAAAAGCTTTTTTGAGCCTTTAGTTTTTGGTGTGAAGTTGTACGACATGACCTGATTTTTTTAGCGGCGGCAAGATACGGAAAATCTTAAAAAATCTGATAGTTAAGTTTTCAGTGTCACTGGGTCGATTGTCCGATTTTGGCAAGCGCTTTTTCCATTTCTATCGGTTTATTCGTTCCGATAAGCAATTTGGCGTTGTTGGCAAATTCAAGTTGCAAACCTATATTACCTGAAATATTAAGCGCCCGGTTATTCTCAAATCCACGCAACCCCCAACCACCATATTCTCTAATGGGATGATATTGTCTGATGTAGGATTTTGAAATCTCACTCCATTCATATTTTCTGAATTTCGAATGAAAAGGAACGAACTTTACGTAAATTCCGTCTTTCCTGATCTGGGTGTCAAGCCGAAATATCAGAAACAACAAAATCAGCGACAGGGACAATCCTGCTATGATGAAAAGACCGAAGTTACTCACAGGTTTGTTGCCCAATGGTTCTCCAATGACAACCTGTTTAAAAACGCCGAATAAGATCAGCCCGTTAATGCCCAGTAAGATGAGCCAAATCCACCACTGTTTAAATCTTTGTGTTTCCTGGAAAAAAAATTCGTTGTCCATGTTGTGAGGATCATTAAGTTGAAGCAATTATTTTTTACTTTTTCACCAAAGGATTTCTTAACTCATCATCCAACCTACAAATATCAATATTCATGTTGATTATTTTATCAAAGCTCCTTTGTTCTTCATAAAACCGGTACCATCCATCTTCGAGTGCTCTTCCCGCTCGTATTTTGCTCCAGTCACTTGTAAAATCCTTGAATATGATCAATCCATGTTGCGGCGCTGGTAGCTCTAATTTTTCATAAACCTTTTCAATGTTAAATCTTTGCAGTTGAGTTCTTGCAACGGCTGATTTTGGCCAGTTCAATACCAGCTTTATTTCCAGGGAAATGGGTTTTCCTTTTTCGGTGATCACAAACCCATCGATAATGGAATTGGTCAGCCTGTATATTTTTTGAATGCTCAACCCCTTTTTGTTTCTAAACAAAAAATCAAAAACCTCATTTTCAAATTCTGCTGCGCGACTTTTGCTTTCCTTTTTCGGTTGTCCTAAAAACGCTTCTTTGGAATAATTCAATTTGCTAATTACAAGTGGTCTTTTGTTTTCAAAAAAATTCGAATCGTCAAAACTCATTAGATTTTAATTTTTCTGTTTGTTTTATAATAAACTACAGACTTGGCCGGAAAACGCAATTCAAGAACCCAAAAAAAATCAAAACGCCCGTTTCTTTCCGGCATCATTCACGCGATACCAGGTCCCATTGTCGATCAGCAAAGCATTTGTCCTTCTCGGCGGAAAATATTTCAGGTGATCCAGGGGACTTTTGACATCTATGCCAATGACCACACCGCCATGATGCCGGCTTATTTTTGGCAGTGCAGTATGCCCCACAATGATATGCGTAGCATCGAATTTTTGCAACAGCGAGTTTATCTTTTCGCGAGGAAGCTTGTCGGTGAAATAACCACGATACCATGCGGGCGATTTTTTGTTGGAAAACAATAGATCATCGATGGCCTTGCCATCTTTTTTGACAAAATAAGGGGTATAAAACTGCGACCTGATCCGCCCGTTGATCTGTTCCAGTGAAAGCTCGTGATTGGCGAGGTCGGGGTGCAATCCACCGTGGACAAAAAGTAAGTCGCCGATTTTTTCCACTACGTTTTTGGAGGCGAGCCAACGCCCCAGAAAAGAATTTTCGCCTAAAAGCTCATGCCTTTTAAGTCCCAGCACGTTGGCAGCGTACCAATACTTTTGAGCCGTAGAAGCGTGATAGCCTTGCAAATTGTTGATCTCGTGGTTGCCTAATATGTAATGCACTTTGCCTCCGGCCTTTTCCGCTTCTTGTTCTAGCTTGTAGATCAGCCAAAGGGTTTGGGTTACAAAATATCCCTTGTCCACAAAATCTCCCAGCAGGACGAGGTGTCCTGTTCCAAAATTCCAGTTGAGGTTTTCATCGATCACCCCGTTGGCAGTCAGCACATTCCTGAAGGTTTTGAAATTGCCCTCCATGTCGGATACGGCGAATATTTTTTCAACAGCAGGGTAAATCGTATTTTCAGGATGGAAATTGAAATCCAACTCAATGTCAAACTCCGTGCTGTCGAGCGGATAAAAAACCGTTGCTGTTACCAGCGAATCGGCGCTGACCGAATGGTTTTGCAATTCAAATCCTTCTTTCAGGTTGCCTCGGATGTAATGGATCGTTGCCATTGAATCACCTTCCAAAGCGATGAAAGGCCCTTCCCTGTCCAATTGATAAGGGATTGTTTTGTCGATGCTGAATTTGAGGGAATGGTTGAAAGTATATGCCACTATAAAAAAAATGGCCACAAGGCTCAAAAAAGCAACCGAAGTGTATTTGAAAAATTTTCCCGCTCGGAGATTCATAGGTGCTGGTCGTTATTTTAAAAAACTAAAGTATACACGACACCGCATAGATTTCGGATTATAAAAATTAATCTATGCTTAGTCGGTATAACTGTTCACTGAAAATTTCGGGAAAAGAAAAATCCGAAATTTATCCGTGAACAAGTATAACTATTCAGTATTGCATCAAAACTACGAGGCAGACAGTGAAAAAATAAAAACCACAGAAACCACAAAGTTTTACACAAAAGCCACAGAGTTTCACTTTGCGATCTCTGTGGCTTCTCTGTGCTTTTTGTGGTTTAAAAAATAAAAACCTAGGGTTTGTTTGAAAACAGTAACCTCGCATAGAAAAATCCCTGAATTTCACACAACTCAATCGAGTTCCTGAAGCAATACGGAAAGGTTGGCGTCAGTAACATCATTGACCCTAATGTCTTCTGAGTGATTGTCACCAATTTCGATGTTTTTGATGCCGGCAAACAAGCGGAAATCATCCATCGCAAAGATGACGATGCTGGCCTGTACACCTTTGGGAATGTTGGCTCTGCTTACTTTTAAACCATTCATGTCGCCTTCCATGCGAACCACCGTATTGAAATCCGACAAAACGATGAACCCGGCGATGTCGGTCAGGATGGTTCCATAGCCAAATGGCCTGGCTTGCACGGTCGTCAGGTCATTGAAGTTGGTTTCCATCGCAGCGCACATCCAGCCCTGGTTTTCCGTTTCAAACTGCAAAGTTTCTTCATTGATATCCACTACCACATCGCTGTTATTGACGAGCATCCAGGTACCGGAACGGCTGTAATGCGACATGCCGCCAAAAGATGAGAGTTGTTCGCTGGCAGGCAAGGTAGCGGAAACCGGTTTTTGTAATGCAAGGGCTTCATTGTCTTTGAAGGCATTGAAAACGATAATGCCGCCATATTCCAGGATAGTATTAGAAGCGGTTGAGGGTCTATCGAGCAAAACCATTTCGCTTTTTCGCAATAACTCGCGGATAACCACCGAGACGTTTCCATCTACAGGCATATTGTTTTTTATGAATGTTTCGGCTTCGATCTCCAGCTTGGCGCCGTTTGCCGTAAGAATGGTTTCGTCTGTGGAGGCGTTGATGACAAATGTATCCGCTTGCAAACGCTGCTGCGCAAAAAACTCATCTAGGTTATCATAAGGCAATTTGAGTTGTGGATTAGGCGAGGTATCGTCAAATTTGCACGACAACACAAACACAACTAACATCAAAACGCTAAAAAAAATGTGGGATTTTTTCATTGCTCCGGGTTGTAATATTCTTCAATTCAAGTTCATAAAATTATAATTATTTTTTATATTATTTGAATTGCAACAACCCATTTAACATTAGGTTCTTTTGATGGTGGAGCTAGCACCCGACCGATCGGGGTTGGGAACCTGGGGTTACGTCTCTGGTTAAGAGCAATACAACAAAGCTTGAGAAGCCACGGGGGAGTTCATCAGTTCAACTCACAAACATCACGGAAACTGCCGGATCAATTGTTCAAAAAAAAATGATCCTTTTGGGTCACAATAATTTCTGGAGGATGCGGAACGCATTTTTTTCAAGGGTTGAAAATTCACCGTCTGCGAAGAACTGTTTTTTTATCATGTCGAGCAATTCCTTGGTTCGGCTGAGCGTAGGAAAATAGATGCCTTTGTAACTTAGAATGGTCTGGATGATCTCATAATCCGAAGCGCTGTCGTATTCTTTTTTGATCTGTTCGTACTTTCGGAGGTCAAGCCGTTTTTTCATTTCCGATTCTTCGGAAGCAGATAGTTCGAGATCGGCATTGGAGGCATACAGAAGGAGGAAAGTGGTAAATTCCTCAAAATTCCATTTAGGATGATCGTTCATAAAGTTGGTTGTTTATAAATTAGGAAGATGTCAGACTCTATACCCTTATAACCTTTCACTTAAAAGCGCTTTTTGGTATTCTTCTTTCAATTGTTTTTTATCGACAGGCACGACGCCGACCTTTTCGCAAACCTGCCCGCCAGCCAGGTTGGTGAGCACGGCGATGTCTTTCAAATCCAAAACCAGCGCAATGCCCAGTGCAGCAATACTAATTACGGTATCCCCGGCGCCACACACATCGGTGATGTTCCGGGGTTGGGTCGGGAGTATCATACTTTGTGTATTATCATCAGCAAATATACCTTTGTCGGAAAGCGTGATCAGGGTATTTTGATGGTTCAATTGTTCGCGGATAAATTCCGAAGCGTATTGCAGGGAAACGATTTCGGGATGAACCGGAAAGGGCAATGCCTCGCGCACTTCTTTGAGATTGGGTTTGAAAAGCGTTGCATTTTTGTAAGCCAGAAAATTGTTCTTTTTCGGATCAACCACAGTAGGGATGTTTCTCTTAAGAGCTTCTTCAACGACCGCCGTGATCACAGTGATATTCAAAACGCCTTTGTTGTAATCCTGAAATAAAATGACATCAATCTTTTGAATTTCCAGGATTGATCTTATCATTTCCAAAAACCGCTCGGTTTCCGTCGCTGAAAGATCGTGGGTATCTTCGTTATCTACGCGGAGCAAATGCTGGCTGGAAGCGATAACCCTGGTTTTCACCGTAGTTTTTCTTTCCCCCGATTGGAGGATATTGGACGTTGCAAGCCCTTCTTCCGGCATGAGGCTGAGAAATACTTCAGCGTTTTCATCCTTCCCAATCACGCTGCAAAGATGAGCCTTGGCACCCATTGCCCGGATATTCAAAGCTACATTGGCGGCGCCTCCCAGCCGGTTTTCAACCTGAAAAAGTTGAACAACAGGAACCGGCGCTTCCGGAGAGATGCGATCCACCCTGCCGGTCATGTACCTGTCGATCATCACATCTCCGACAATGAGCACATCCAGGTTTTCAAATCCCGTAAATATTTTATCAACATCGATCATACTATGGCTTGTTTGATTTGTGGCTGGCAAAATTAATGGTTTTTTGGGGAAGATGAGGATTTGCTGATTTGCTAATTTGTTAATGTGCTAATCAACTCATTCAACCGATCCAACTTAACTTCCAAAAAACACAAGCTTAGACACCATAAATTTCAGAATTAAATGTGAAATTTGTCGTCAACCCAATTCTTAAAAAATGAAGCATCTTTTTACCCTCCTTTCCTTTCTCATCCTGGCCGCCTGCAATACGAACACCCCCGAACCGCCGAATCCTTTGGATATTTTAAAAACAGGAACCTGGATCGACCTGACCTGGAATTTTGACGAAAACACCATCTACTGGCCAACCAACGAACCTTTCCAGCACGATACGGTATTTTACGGTATGACCGAAAAAGGCTTTTTTTATGCCTCCGGGAAATATGCTGCCGAAGAACATGGAGGCACACACCTTGACGCGCCGATCCATTTCAGCCAAGGAAAAAACACTGTTGAACAAATCCCCGTCGAACAGCTTTCCGGAGAAGGGATCGTCGTGGATGTCGCTGACAAAGCGCTCAAAAACAGCGACTACCTCGTGACCGCCGAAGACCTCCAGGCATGGGAAGCTGCAAACGGCGAAATCCCGGCCAACGCTATGATCCTGCTGCACACCGGCTACGGGCAATTCTGGAACGACCGCGAAAAATACATCGGTACGGCTATGACAGGCCCCGAAGCCGTTGCCGAGTTGCATTTCCCCGGATTGCACCCCGACGCAGCGCAATGGCTGGTCGATAACAGAAAAATCCACGGCATCGGTATCGATACACCGAGTATCGACTTCGGACAATCCAAAGATTTTATGGCGCATCGCATCCTGGCAGAAAAGGATATCCTGATCTTTGAAAATATTGCCAACATCGAAAATATCCCTTCAAAAGATTTTTTCATCATCGCCCTCCCCATGAAAATCAAAGGTGGAAGCGGCGGCCCATTGCGGATCGTGGCTTTTGTGCCTTAGTACTTTGTAAACTAAATAAATTAATAAAACGTGGTTTCGAACTCACCCCCTACCTTCGCTTCGCTCGGTTTCCCCCTCTCTTGCAAGAGAGGG
>CAZKDA010000229.1:0-7447 GCA_964551455.1 uncultured Saprospiraceae bacterium | reverse complement strand
GGCCAGAGGCCTCGACAATGCTGCACTCCACCTCAGAGAGGTGGCGCGAGCGGGTGTATATTAGGGTCCTTTTCTAATCAAGTTATTAATTTCACTTATTTCAGGAGAAAAAGACGTCAAAATTTGATTATTCACTTTATTAAAAGCTCCAACCTTTAAAAAAATATTTTTACTTTTAACTCCATGCAAATTAAGTAACCCTCTTAAAAAGGCTGGCTTTATATCTTCATCTTCAGTTGAATCATTTAAATGTTTCAGATACAATTGAAGGAGCTGAATATCATCCTTTCCAAAATAGGTCTGAGCCAATCCAGAAATACTCCACTGCCTTAGATCAAAATCAGCCGTTTTATCTGTAACATATTTTAATGCTTCTTGCCTATATGCTTCGTTAGCAATTTTTAAAACAAATAAAAGTGAAAATATTGCTGCCGACCTTAACTCTTCGGAGTTGTGATTAAGATACTTTTCAAACAAAAAAACATTTGAAGAACCCTCTTCACTTTTGGCTAAATTTACTAAGTATCTATAAAGCTTAGATTCGTCCTGTTCAATTAATTTTAAATCTTTTTTCTTCATTAATCTCCTGCTTTTTCTTTTGCTCTATTTAAAACATCCGTTATTTCGTCTTTTTGTTTTTGCAACGTACTTCTTAGGTTTTTTGCAGCATCCAAAACTTCACCACTAAATGAACCAGCATCTATTGCATCGTTTAGATTACCAAGCTCTTTGCCAAGTCCACTCAAAGCATTCTGTACTTCATCTAAATGGTCATACGTTTTACCACCAATAGTTATAGGATTACCCAATATATCTCCGACTGCTGCATTAATGTGCTTACTATCCAAATGAGAAGCTTGGTTAGTAAACTTATTTACAAACTTTCCTAATAACTCCACTCCTTCTCCAGTAAGGTTTTTAACAGCATTTCCACTAATTGGAAGAAAAACAAATACTCCAGCCAAAGCTTTATCAAATCCTGATGCAGGTGTACCATCAAAATTTTCACCGCTTTGTAAAACAGCTACATCATTCTGTGAAGTAAAGTTTCCAAAATGCATCGTAAATGCAGTGACGGTATTGCCTGCCTTTTGAGTAAAAGTTGGTTCTTGACCATCCTGCACCATTTTCATAGCATTATTCAGACCTGTTCTCGTCGCATTAAAATCACTAAACTTTTTCTGAATTTGTAAACTAAGTCTATAAAAAGCCAAACCTTGAAGTCCATGCAGGTCAATATTCAAAACCGGATTATTACTCGCGTAATTAAACGGCGATAAAGATGCAAACTGATCTGCAATAGGATCCACCCCGGTAAAGCGCCCTATCGCAGGATCGGCGCACCTAAAGCCATAAAACAACCACCCAAGCCCCAGATCATTTTCCCATTCTTTATTGTTGTAAGTGTAGTTCATCTGCGGGGTAGTAAGGTGTTTCCACGTACCTTCGAGTTGCATTCCAAAAGGATAATACAAATTCCTTTGTACCACTTCAGCATTTTCGGGGTCTTGCGGGATGATCGTAGAGATCGTTCCGCTGTTGTCCTTATCCTCAAAGAGAACTACGGTATTTCCCAGGTGATCGGCTATCTTGAACTGGGGCTGGCCTGCCCGAAAGCCACAGGCGGTCGGGTTTCGCCGCGACGCTTTTCTTTTTCTATGATGCCCCGCTCTGGCCAGAGGCCTCGACAATATTGCACACCACCTCAGAGAGGTGGCGCGAGCGGGGGGGCTTTGATAATACTGAACACGACCTTGCAAGATCATACGAGCACGTAAATCAGGTAATCATTCAATTTCATCTCCTTTGACGTAAAATTTTTTCTCAAATATTTCTGACTTGATTGTATCTCCTTTTTCAATATTGCTTATAAATCCAAACAGCATTTGTTCACCTTCGCCAAAAATAAAATATTCCTTTTTGGCTTTACCACTTTGCATTGAAAGCGAATATAAAGGCATGCCAAACCCGCCATTTTCAACATCTTGAACAGACATGAAATCAAATACTACTGAAAAACTGTCTAACCTGAATTTATCTTCAGGAAGAGGTAAAGAAAATGAAACTTCAAGTGCATCACCATATTTTATAGTGTCATCACTTATTTCAATTAATGGAGCATAAGATTCCGGAGCAGACAATAAATTCTCCGAACTGTCATATTGAAATATTTTTTTATAATGGATAAAACCATCTACATGGTAATTAATAGCTTTTATCTTACCAGTATTCCTGTAAATTCTAAATTCTCCATCAGTTTTTCCTTCTTTATAAAAACCTGTACTTTCAATCATTCCGTTGGGATGGTACAATTTTCTTTCTCCTTGGTATTTGCCGTTCTTATAAAAAGACGTTTCCTGCAAATTTCCATTTTCAAAATATGATTTAAAAAGTCCCTGAATCGTGTCATTGACGGTGCAATATTCTTTAATTGTCCTTCCGTTCAGATAAAAAAACTGGCTACATTTCTTCCCGGTAGCTTTATCAATTGTTGTATAAATCATCTTTTTGCCGTTCGGATAGTATTCTGTAGTTTGAACTCCATTTTTATTATTTTCAGTAGAACAACAATAAAAGATTAGAACTGTAAAAAATAAAAAAACAAAATGTTCGCTATTCATAAATCGTTTTGTTATTCATGTTAATTATCGTTGTCATTAGTTCCTTCTTCTGGTTTAGTTATTGTCAATTTTTGGTTGGGTGCATCAGGGTTTTGTCCACTGTAAATTGTATCTTGTTGCCTTACCGGATTGTGTTTTAAACTTTCTTCTTTCTTTTTAGCCCCTACTTCATTCTTTACTTCGTCAACCTTATTTATTATATCTCCAGTTCTATTCAGAAAATTAAATGGTTGCCCCCAATTTCGAATTTCTCCTCCTTTGTTGCCTGCGCTTGGTTTTGCAAGGTTATCAATTATTGCATCAGCACCTTTTTCAGAGGTATTTTGCTGTAATGTTCCAGCAGTTGGCAAATTGTCATCTCCCGTCATCATTTCAACACCAGGGCCTTTAATTTCTGTATTGCCTTTGTCGTGAAAATCTTCTGCGTTAGTAGATCCAGGGTCAGGAAGCAAGTCTAAAGCTGCTATAAAATAATTAAAAGCAGCTTCCGCTCCTCGAGCTACATACCAACTACCTGATTTGATTGTTTGGTTTACTCCATCCAAAACTTTAGATCCTGACTTATAGTTAATTTTTGGTGGGGCATTTTTCTGCAACCCCCAAAGATCAATATGTCCCACCGGCTCATTCTCCGTATAATTAAAAGGACTCACCCAAGCAAACTGATCCGCGATAGGATCCACCGAAGGAAACCTCCCTATCGCCGGATCATACATCCTAAAGCCATAGCTGAGCCATTCCAATCCCAGCTCCTCCTCCAATTCCTTCCCATTATATAAATACTGATTTTTCGGAGTTTCTCCGGGCAGGAAATGCGGGGCATTTGCCCGGAGGCCAAAGCTGTAGTAAAAGTTGCGCTGGATGATTTCGAGGTCTTCTTCATTTTGGGCTTCTTCTTCTATGCTTATCATGCCGTCATCGTTTTTATCTTCGAAGAGCACCACGAGGTTGCCCAGGTGATCGGTGATATAATACTGGTAGCGTATCTCCTCCTCGTAGTGTATAATCCGGCCATTGGGTATATGGATCAGTTCGAGCTGTTCATCGACATATTCCGCTGCCCCAACATAATCACGCGTTACATCGGGAGCGGCTTTTTGGATTTTCTCTGCGCCGTAAGTGTATTCAAAGAACATTTCGTCATTATCCCTGGTGATCTTCGTGGGTAAATTTAGCAAATTATATTCGATCTCCAGGTCTTTTCCGGAATCGGTGATGAGGTTTCCGTTGGCATCGTAGGTGTAGTTGGAGATCGGGTCGGAAACACCGAATCCCTTGGGCTGGGCAAGGGGGTCAATGTTCTGGATAAGGTCTTCTACCTTTTTCAATTCGGAGGTGTTTGACTCATAAGTATAATCCAGATCGTCGATCAATCTGAAATCCTGGTAATCTTCGACCCAGCCATTCCTTTGAAGGCTCAACAGGTTTCCAGCGGGGTCATAAGTATAAGCCGCCGAAAATGCATCGTCAATTTTATGTGGCGCGTGTAATACATTTTTGACTTTTTTCAAACGATGATCGGCATCATAGCTATACTGGTTCCGGATTAGGCCAGCCTTACAATTATAAAGCTTCTATTTGTCTGAATTCAAGCTTACAACATCCTTGTCAAAATCCAATACTTCTCTTCGTAAAAATTGGTTTTCTTTAATCGCTTTTCCAGGGTGAAACCATCGCAATATGTTTACAAGATTTTCAACCATACCACGATGAATTTATGGTATAAAAATGCTATGAATTCTCAAAATTGACCCCGCCCTTCGGCATTATATTTGATTGACATATTAAGAATTTTCATGTTTTGTTATTTGCACGGATCGCGGTAGTTGATTACTGATGCGAATAACTCAACCGGAACAGTTTTGATTTTTCATTACCCACAATTTCACCCATGAAAAAAATATGTCTATTTTTCATTCTAACCCTTTCTTTTTCAGCCTATACTTCCCTGGCACAAAACACCGAAATACAGAAAGAATCACTGCAATCGTTGCATGGCGAAGCCAAGGTTGACCGGCTTAATGAGTTGTCGGTTCAATTTAATGAAAGCGGATCTTACGAGGCCATCTCCTTTGCACAGGAAGCTTTCGATCTTGCCAGCCAAATTCAATACGCTTTTGGTCAGGCCAAAGCATGCGACAACCTGGGCAATGCGTATTTAACTAAAAATGATTATAAAAATGCGATGAAACATTTTGTCGATGGTCTGAAGGTCAGGGACGACATGACAGACCAAAAAGGTATCGCAACTTCCAAAAACTACATCGGGTGGGTATTTTATCTTCAGGAGGATGTCAGCAATGCATTGACCAACCTAAACAATGCGCTGGAGATCAGAAGCGAAATCCAGGATTTGGAAGGAATGGCAGAGACACACGAAAACCTGGGATATGTTCATCTTTTTGAAAAAATATATGGCAAAGCCCGTGAACAATTTGGAGCAGCACTCGACTTCAGGCTTCAGTTGGAACAACCCGAAGAAGCCGTCGAACTCGCTTCGCATCTTGGAAAAATTGCCAGCATCATGGGCGATCACGAAGGCGCCCTGGCTTATTATCACCAGTCGCTCATGCTCAACAATGCTATCGAAGCAACTGAAAAAATTGCCGAAGATCACAACAATATCGCGTTGGTTTACCTGGCTCAGGCCAAAACTTCGGTGCTGGATAAACTTGAATATTTACAGGAAGCCCAGGAAGCTAACCAAGCTGCTTATGATATTAGGGTCAAGCTGGGTAACAAACTCGATCTGGCTGAAACCTATAAAAACTTTGGTTTGATCTACCTCGAAATGGGTAAACGCGAAAAGGGCATCGAACACCTGGAAGCCAGCGCTGCCCTGATCAAAGCCATCGGCCCGGAGCCAGGCACTCAAAATATCCTGAAAAGTATTTCAGAGGCTTATATTTCGATTGAGAATTTTGAACAAGCATTGCGCTACCAGTTGGATTATGCCAACTACCGCGATGAGATATTTAACCACGAAAAATCGACGGCTTTACTCGAACTCACCACTAAATACGAATCCGAATTTGCAGCCGAAGAACAGAAACGCCAAATCGAAACGCTGGAAAATGAAAAGGCTTTCAGCTCGAAGATCAGGTCATTTCTTCTGGCATTGATAGGTTTGGGCGTATTGTTTGTCATCGTTCTGTTTTTTAGTTACAAAAGAAAACAAAAAGACAACCTTTTGCTCATGCAAAAGAATGAAGAGATCAATAGCCAAAAAATGGAGATCGACGCCAAAAACGCCCAACTCAATGAGAAGAATGACAACCTCGACGATCTCAACCAAAAGCTGTTGAAAGAAATGGCTGATCGCGAATCCATTGAACAATCGTCTTTTGCACGCGACCGGTTCTTGGCAACGATGAGCCACGAAATGCGGACGCCTATGAATATCATCATCGGCTTGACGCATATCCTGCTTAGTGAAAATCCGCGCAAAGACCAGATCGAACACTTGCGTTCGCTTCAGTTTTCTGCCAACAATCTCGTTGTCTTCATCAATGATATTCTCGATTTCTCAAAAATTGAAGCCGGAAAGCTGACACTGGAAAACAGAGAATTTAATCCAAAAGAGACCTTCGAGGAGATCGTCAACCGGTATTCCATGACCGCAAGAGAAAAAGGCCTCATCCTGAATTGCAGATTTGACGACAAGATACCCGATCATCTTTTGGGCGATAGCGCAAGACTCAACCAGATACTGACCAATTTGACCACCAATGCCATAAAATTCACAGAAAGCGGTGCTGTCGAATTGGATATGATGATGTACGAATTACAAAACACAGAAGCTACATTGCTGATCACCGTTCAGGATACGGGAGATGGTATCGACCCTGAGCGACTGTACGAAATGTTCCATAAATTCTCCGAAAATACGGAAGATGAACTCTACGATGGTTACGCCACCTCCGGGCTTGGCCTTGCCATCACCAAACGCCTGGTCGATCTCCAGAATGGAAAGATCGAAGTGGAAAGCGCTCCCGGACACGGCACCAAGTTCACAGTGTTATTACCTTACAAAGTGATCAACAAAGCCACTAAAACCGGCGGTGATAATCCGTCGAAGGTTGACGCCATCGGCCTGGCGCAACTCGCAGGAAACCGCATTTTGCTCGTGGAGGACAACAAGATCAACCAACTCGTAGTGGCTAACTTATTGAAAAAACTAGGCATCGAAGTGATCACTGCCGACAATGGCATCGAAGCGCTGGAATTGTTTAAAGAGCAATATTTTGACCTCGTGCTGATGGATATCCAGATGCCGAAAATGGATGGTTACCGGACAACCGCCGAGATCAGAAAGTTCGTTGATCCACGCAAACGAGATGTCCCGATCATTGCTTTGACCGCATCGGCCTTTCTGACTGCCAAAGAAAAAGCAAAACTGTTTGGTATGAATGACCATGTTGGCAAACCGTTCAGCCAGGAAGATCTGCTGGAAAAGATCAGCAGTTGCCTGGCAGTGTATAAAACCTGAGTCTGGGGCTGTCAGCGTTTTTTTTATAAAAAATAACGCCGATAGAATTTATTTGAATTTCAGTCGTTTCAGATGAGAACGTATTAAAGTCTTGAGTAGTCGGGGTTTCCGGGTTTATCCGGAAGCCCCGATTTTTATTAGGAATGGTGATTAAATAAAGTGATAGAGTTTGGGTTAGTATTTTTTTTGAATAACGAGGCAAAAAACGTCCCGCTCCGACAATATTGGCGTAGCGGGATAGCCTAAGCTACGGCGTCCCGCTTTTTGGTACAAAAAGCGGGATTAACGAAGTTAGTCGGAAAAAAGACAAGCCAAAAATGTAAATTTATTTAGTCAC
>CAZKDA010000228.1:0-7469 GCA_964551455.1 uncultured Saprospiraceae bacterium | reverse complement strand
ACTGAAAATTTCGGGAAAAGAAAAATCCGAAATTTATCCGTGAACAAGTATATAATAAAATTTAACAACCTGGAAAAATGAAAATGGGTCGTTTCATTCAATGTTTGTGTATTTTTTTACTGATTTCCAGCGATTTAAGCTCCCAGGAAATCCTGGAAGTCGTTACCAAAAAAATTGAAAAAACACTGGATTATTCCAGCGATTACAGGCTGAACATCGAAGGGGAAAGAGCCGATGTGCTGATCAATACCTGGCATGAATCGAAAGTCAAAGTGGAACTCACCCTCTTGGCAAAACACCGCGATTTGCAGGTGGCTCGACAAGATATCGAAATCATTACTTATCAAATCGAGCGCCGTGGGAAGATCATTTTCATTCAAAACACCATGAAAACATCCGAAGATGCTGACAAACCTTCATCCATTCTGCAAGCCCACTACGTCATTACCATCCCTGAACATTGCCCGCTGAACCTTAAAAATTATTTTGGCAAAGCCGACATCAACGACCTGAAAAAACAAGTGGTGATCAACAGTGAATATTGTAAAATAAAACTCACCAACATCGAAGGCGACGTGTCGATTGAAACCCGTTTTGGCGATGTGGTGGGCATGGGAATCACCGGCAATATCAATATTTTGTCCACGCGCTCGGATATTACGCTGACCCAACTGAAAGGCAGCATCGACATCCGTGCAAAATATGGACTGATAAAAATCGATGCAGATAAGAGCCTGATCGATCTGAATATCGACGCCGAAAAATCGGATATCATGTTCTTGAATCCGGCCACGGAAACGTATAGCTACAACCTCACGGCATATTATGGAAAGATCGATGTGCCCGAAAAAATGGATTTTAATTTTATGGAAAAAACCTCTACCCTCAACAAGGCAGAACTTCGGCTCCCCTCCAACGCCGGAAAAGTTTCCATCCGGACCTCATTCGGAAATATCGTGATCGCAAGAGTTGATCTGTAGCCGGTTTTGATGGATTTTGAACCTGCCTGCGTCAGGCAGGTTCAAAAAAAAACAGGAGCTGCAAAAAGCAAAAGACGACTACAAAATTGTAGCCGTCTTGGGGGGTGATATGTTCAAAAAATGGGATTGGTATTATTTTACAAATTATAAGCTGCCAACCTTACCATCGATGATAAAAGGTTTGACGCCATTTTCCAAAAGGTATTCTTCGCCATTTTCCGTAACATAAAACACCTGTATCTCATAATCGCTGCCGGTCCGGTTTTGATTATTGTAATAAGCTACCTCCACGAGATTTCCATCGTATTTGAATTTTACACCTTTAGTGTCGCGGTCACTGTCCGGAAAGTTCGGGTTGCTTTCGATGTACGAAAGGATTTCGTGGGTTTTCGTATCGACGATTTTTACGATAAATTGTTCATCGAGCAGCATTTTCATGTCGTCGTGGATCAGGAAAAACTCAATGATCGTGTAATACCATTTGCTGTTTTGCGATTTGACCTTGCTCAACGGCCTTCCGTACCGTTTTTTCTTTGCATAAACATTTTGGAAACTGACGCGGGTGTTGTTTACAATATCAGTGATCCTTTTGAAACGCGCTTCGCTTACCTGCTTGTCGAGCAATTCGGCTTCCGTTGCCTGGTGTTCTATCACCTGTTGTTCTTTTTCGATGTGCAGGTTGGCGATCTCTTTGCGAAGCTCTGCTTTTTCTGATTCGAGTTGCATGATGAAGTTTTGGTCAACTTCATCCTTGCGGGCTAGTTCCGAAATTTGTTTTTTCAATGCGACATAATCTTTTTCCATTTGTCCGATCTGAGCGCGTAACTTTTTGATGGTTGCATTTTGCTGTTTCACCTTTTGCTGTAATTGACTGACCAGTGATTGTAACATGTTTACGCTGTCGCGCAATTCTGCCAGTTTTTGTCTCAATATGGTGTTGTCGTCGGTCAGGATGATATTTTGGTGCGTTTCGATTTCCAGCGATTCTTCCAAAAACTTTTTATCCTCTTCCAAATATTTTACAGTATTTCTTTCCTTTTTGATCTGATTGTACTGGTAAACGGAAAAAGCGCTCATGCTGACGATGAGGATTGTTCCTAAAAAAATGGGTAATACTTTGCTCATGGCGTTTGTGTGTTTTATTTATTTTATGAAAATATTTTAAATGTGTTTGGTCATTTTTAACAGGAGCCTCTCGGTCGAAGCTCCTGCACAATAGCGTTTTTGGCGGATTAACCCGCTTTTGGATAAAGTTTGTTTAAGCTTGATTTCGTTGATTTTGATTATCGTAACAAGGTTTCTTTTAAAGAAGATTTAAACGGGGATATTCTTGCTCCGGTTTCTTTTATGTCTATCATTGTCGAAAAAAAATAAAGTGTAACAAGTTGATTAATAACTAACAACAGCAAATTGAATCACAAACATTATTCCATTTTTTAATATCAAGGAATTAGGCATCAATAATTTTCTGCTAAATTTTCATCACCTTTTGAAAAACCGCTATATTCGCTTAGAATTGACTAAATGATGACATCCAAAGTGAATAAAGACACACAGACTACTCCTCATATTTTGATGGTGCGTCCGGCCAATTTCGGGTACAACGAACAGACCGCAGAAAGCAACGCATTCCAGACTGCGGATACCGCCGTCAGTAAACAGGAGATCACAAAAAAAGCCATAGCCGAATTTGATCGTTTTGTCGATGAACTCAGAAAGGCCGGCGTCAATGTGATCGTTGCAGAAGACCCCGCAAATCCGGTCAAACCCGACGCCGTATTCCCCAACAATTGGGTGACCTTCCACCAGGATGGAACCATCATTACCTACCCGATGTACGCCCCGGTTCGCCGCCTGGAACGAAATGAAACCTTCATCGAACAGATCAATCAGACTTTTGAAATAAAAAAACGACAACACCTGGAGCATTTCGAGGACTCCAATCGTTATCTTGAAGGAACGGGGAGTATGATCCTCGACCGGACGAACAAAATCGTTTACGCTTGTTTAAGCCCCAGAACAGATGAACTGCTCCTGGATAAATTTTGCGAGGCAACCGGTTTTAGCAAGATTGTCTTTCATGCTGTGGATGAAAACGGGCTTGACATTTACCACACAAACGTCATGATGGCTTTGGGCGAAACTTTCGTGGTTATTTGCCTGGATACCGTAAAATCACAAACCGAACGAAAAGAGCTACTCAAAAGCTTTGAGGAAACGGGGAAGGAAGTCATTGGAATTTCTTTAAAACAAATGCACGCTTTTGCAGGCAATATGTTACAATTGAGAAATGATAAAAACGAAACCTTGCTGGTAATGTCAGAACAGGCATACCGCTCCCTGGAACCGGAACAGATCGCCAGGATAAAACATCACACCAAAATCCTTTATAGTCCCATTTACACGATCGAAACTTATGGTGGAGGAAGTACAAGATGCATGATGGCTGAAATTTTTCTGCCTTTGCGGCAAAACTGATGACGTTATACAGCAGTTTTTTGTTGATGAAAAAAACGCTTCCTTTCCTTCTGACACCTTAAAACAACTCCACATTAAAATACTGCATCGCGCTGTATTTTGACATGATTGGTTTGCTCTCACATTGACTTTTATGAACTGTGGTCATTTTGCAACGCAATGAGGTTTATGGTATTCGTGGTTGTAAGCTAACAGGTTTTTAGTTTACACATCCTTAATACTAACTTAAACCAGAATGTACATGCAAAGCCTTTTTAGCTTTCTAATTTAGCAATTGAATTTTTTCACTTAAACTCCAAAATTTATGAAAAGGATTTTAACTACAGTTTTATTCTTCTGCTTGGTTGTTTTTTCTTTTGGTCAGGGAACCATAACCGGAACGGTTACGGATGCCGAAACCGGTGAAGCGCTGATGGGCGCTACTGTCCTGAACAAAACCACCAACCTCGGAACTGCAACCGGCCTCGATGGTACCTTTACCTTGGAAGGTCTGGAAGATGGCAGGTATCCACTCGAAATTTCATTTGTCGGTTATTCCACCATGACTATCGAAGCCGTAGTGGAAAACGGTACTGTCGATCTTGGAAACATTACCATGGGCCTCGATGCTATCGGCCTCAGCCAGGTCAACGTCGTAGCCCAAATGGCCATCGACCGGAAAACCCCCGTTGCAGTTTCGACCATCAGCGCCAAAACGATCGAAATGAAAATGGGCAACCAGGAATTTACCGAAGTAATGAAATTCAGCCCATCCGTAATGGCTACCAAAAACAGCAGCACCGGTAGCAACTCCGGTGGGTTTGGCGATGGAAGCATTGTGGTCAGGGGATTTGCACAGGAAAATGTCGCCTTGCTCATCAACGGTATTCCCGTTAACGGCATGGAAGACAACCGCATCTACTGGTCAAACTGGGCTGGTTTGGGTGATGTGACACGTACCATCCAGATTCAGCGCGGTCTGGGAGCAACCAGCCTTTCCGTTGCATCCATCGGCGGCACGATCAACATCGTTACAAAAACAACAGACCAGGAAAGGGGCGGTTCCATACTTTCCAGTATCGGAAATGATGGTTATCGAAAACTCGGACTTACCCTGAGCACTGGAAAACTCGACAATGGCTGGGCTTTTACCTTTTCAGGCTCGCGCACAGTAGCCGATGGCTACATTGAAGGCGGTTATCTCGATGCCTGGAACTACTTTGTTTCGATGGCTAAAGAGATCGGCCAAAACCACCTCATCTCCTTTTCAGCATTTGGTGCGCCTCAGCGTCACGGTCAACGCGATTTCGCGCCTAGCATTGGCCTCCAGCGAGATGTTTACGGACCGAAATACAATGACGATTACGGTACTTACCGGAATCAGGACTATTTGTTCAGAGATAACTTCTTCCACAAACCACAGATCGCCCTCAACCACTACTGGACGATCAATGAAAAAATTACCTGGACGAATTCCGTTTACACTTCTATCGGAAGAGGCGGCGGTACCGGTGACCTTGGCGGATTTAGAGATGATGCGGATGAATTCCGGGGCAACGAATTCAGGCAACCCAAAGACGCTTATGGCCACCAGCAGTTCGATGAATTTGAAAGGTATAACCGGGGATTGCCGAATAACCTGTACAACAACACCATGTCACCATTGAATTATGAAATGGCTAATGGCGATGCCGGTTCCGGACAAATTGCCGTTCCATTCGTCAATGGCCTGATCAAACGCGCTTCCATGAATGAACATGAATGGTATGGCATTCTCTCAAAACTGGACGTCAACCTCAGCTCGACGCTTACCTTGTCAGGAGGACTTGA
The DNA here is from genome assembly GCA_964551455.1 of uncultured Saprospiraceae bacterium. Classification (GTDB taxonomy): domain Bacteria; phylum Bacteroidota; class Bacteroidia; order Chitinophagales; family Saprospiraceae; genus JAHDHW01. The sequence continues at coordinate 2,202 of CAZKDA010000228.1, read as the reverse complement.
CATGAGATGGTATCATGGTTCGCACTATCGCAAAACCATCGACCTACTTGGCGCTGATTACTGGTTTGACCGTGACAACATTAACAACCGTTTCGATTGGGTGGACATCAATGGCGATGGCATCAGAACCGACGACGAAATGGGCGTTCTCGTCAGGCCTAAAAACGACGTGTCATCCAGGCTTTTTGGGCGTGAGGACGAGAATCAAATGATAGATTACCACAATGACGAAGACATCAACTGGTACGGAGCTTTTGGCCGCATTGAGTACAGCAATAACGACTTGTCGGCATTCGCTTCCGCTGCTGTAAACTACACCCAGATGAGGCGTTATGATTATTTCCTCAAACGACCTGGCGACCAGATCACCGATTGGACGGATTTCCTGGGTTATACCGCGAAAATAGGCGCTAATTACAACCTCAATGAGAGCAACAACGTTTTTGTCAACCTCGGTTACATCTCCCGTGCACCATACTTTGACGCGCTTTACCCAACCTTCAATAACGACGAGTTGAATGAGAATGCAGAAACCGAAAAAATCCTCGCTGCTGAAGTAGGGTACGGCTTCCGAGCAAGGAAATTCCGCGTCAACGTAAACGGTTATATGACCCAGTGGAAGGATAAAGCTGAGACAAGTAATTTTGGTTCCAACAACCAGGTTTACTTCCTCAACCTGCTTGGCGTTGATGCTTTGCATACTGGCGTTGAGGTGGATTTTACGGCTGCGATCACCAAGGAATTAAACATCAGTGGTTTTGCCTCAATTGGTAACTGGGAATGGGCTAACAATCCAACCGGTTCAGTTTCCGATGAAAACAACAATGTGATCGAAACCGTAGAACTGTATTTGGATGGCCTCAAAGTAGGAAACGCCGCACAAACCACTGCGGGAATTGGTTTTGATTATACGATCGCGAAGCAACTGACCTTCGATTGGCAAACCATTTTCTACGAAAATTTCTACGCAGCTTTTAATCCCGAAGATCGCGACGTTGAAGCATTGTTGGACGTTCAGCCTTTGAAGTTACCGTTTTACTCGCTGACGGATATAGGCTTGACCTGGCAGTTTAAATTTATGAACCACGACGCTTTCCTCCGTGCCAATGTCAACAACCTCTTCAATGAAGAATACGTGACCTGGGCACAGGATAACGTAGGCATTGATGACAAAACCATCAACGATGACAGAGATTCTGAAGCTTATAAGAAAAAGCTCGACAGTGCTTCAGGATGGTTTGGCTTCGGCAGAACCTGGAACCTGATCTTTAAAATGAATTTCTAAATTTTTAAATTCGGAAACCTAAGCGTTGTCGTGTATAGCCTGAAAAAGCCATGATTTAATTAAAGCATGGCTTTTTCTTTTTTTGGCTATTACCCAACTAAATCTCCATTAAAATTTTTAATTCACAACCGGTACGCTATTTTTACAACTGCTGCATTTTTTACATTTTTAAAACCAAATAGAATGAAAAAATTACTTTACCTCTTTTGCTTTTTTCCGCTTTTACTCAATGCTCAAACGACGATAGTGACAGCTTCCGGGATGACTTTTACCCCCGCTGATATCACGATCACGGTCGGCGAAACCGTGCAATGGGACAATGTCAGTGGAACCCATAATGTCAATGGTAGTCAAGATATTTTTCCCGGAAACCCCGAAGAATTTAATAGTGGAGGTACCGCACCGGCACCCTGGTCATTTTCACACACTTTTAATGTTGCCGGAGAATATGATTACCGCTGCGACTTGCATTTTGGGATGGGCATGACCGGGACCATTACCGTGGAAAGCCCAACACTTACCAATGCCTTATTGATCGCCGGTGTTTATGATGCTCAGCCGTCCAATGCCGGAGCTAAAGGTTTTGAACTGTATGCGCTTGAGGACATTCCCGATCTGAGTATCTTCGGATTGGGGGCGGCTAATAATGGCGGCGGATCCGATGGCCAGGAATACACTTTCCCACCGGTTTCCATCAGCGCCGGAACCTGCTTTTATGTTACTGATGATTCAACAAAATTCGCAGACTTTTTTGGGTTTGATGCCGACTTTATCGACGGTACTGGTCCTGCCGATGCCACCAGTATCAACGGCGACGATGCAATAGAGTTATTTGAAAATGGAATTGTCATCGATGTTTTCGGAGATATTAACGCATCCGGTGGCGGTCAACCCTGGGAATATCTCGATGGCTGGGC
>CAZKDA010000227.1:0-7509 GCA_964551455.1 uncultured Saprospiraceae bacterium | reverse complement strand
CAATTTAGAAAAGTTTTCCACATTTTTGGTGTCAACCTATACCATGAGAGAACACCGATGTCGGGTTTCTGGTGTCGGGTTTCTGGTGTTCCCGACAAGTCGGGATTTCCGGTTTCTGGTGTCGGGTATCTGGTGTTCCCGACAAGTCGGGATTTCCGGTTTCCGGCCTCCGATCTCTAACTTTGCAACACAAAAACACTAACTCATAACTCATAACTCATAACCACTAAAAACTAACCACTAACATAATTCTCATTCATTCAATAACGCCTGATCTTTTCAAAATCTGGATCAACAACAACGGCAACAAACCAAAAGGGATCACCAGCAGGAATTCGTCAAAGGTGATGGGGTGCAAGCTCAACACTTCCTTCATGATGGGCAGGTAAAAAGCCAATACCGTGATGAGCACACAGATCGCTATGGCTACCCAAATATAGGGGTTGGTGGTGATCTCGTTTTTGAAAAACGAATGCCCTCGCTTCGGCATATTGAACACATGAACCAGTTGAGAAAGCACCAAGGCATAAAAAACCAGGTTGTTGGCAATTTTATGATCCTTCCCCAGGTAAATCGCATAAAACAACAGCCCGATGACAGAAACGCTGATGCACAACGCATAAACCACGATGGAAATCCATTGCTTTGAATTGACAATATTTTCTCCCTTTTTGCGGGGAGGCTGATCCATGAGGTCTGCCGATTCCTTGTTTGCGCCAATGGCGAGCGCCGGAAAAACGTCGGTTACCATGTTCAGAAACAGGATTTGCAAAGGAAGCAGGGGCAAAGTTAGGTTTGAAAGGAAAGCAAAAGCCACCACCAGCAGTTCGCTCAGATTGCAGGACAGCAGATATACCACAAAATGCCTTATGTTCTGAAAAATACTCCTGCCCTGCTTTATAGCGAGCACGATGGATGCAAATGAATCGTCTTCCAGCACGAGGTCTGCAACTTCTTTGGCGGCTTCCGTGCCGCGTTGCCCCATGGCGATACCGATGTCAGCCTTTTTCAGCGCGGGGGCATCGTTGACCCCATCGCCGGTCATCCCGACAGTGAAGCCTTTGTTTTGATAAATGGATACCAAATCCAGCTTTTGCGCCGGCGATACCCTTGCAAAAATGTTGCTCTTTATCATTTTTTCAATTTCAACGGAATTGTTCTGTAAATCCTCGCTGAGCTGATTGCCATGCACTGCCAAAGCGGATTCATCTTCCGCAAGTCCGGTTTTTATGGCGATGGTTTTTGCCGTTTCCAGGTGATCGCCCGTCACCATTACCACCTTGATCCCTGCCTTTTTACAGGTTTTGATGGCTTCTTTGATGTCGTGCCTGGGCGGATCGATAAATCCGGCAAAACCGATGAAGGTCAGATTGTTAAAAAAATCCTCTTTCGGATGAGCGATCTCGCTATAAGCAAAAGCCAGGGTTCGCAACCCTTGTTTCGCAAGGTCGTTGGCTTTTTTCAGCCATTTTTCGTGATCGGAAAAGGCTTTTTTCCCCTCAGCAGTCAGAACGTTGCCGGATTCTTTGATCACAACTTCCAAAGCACCTTTGACGCAAACCAGGAAATCGGGGCGATTATCGTTTTTGTGCAAAGTGCCCATCATTTTGGTATCGCTGTCAAAGGGGATTTCACTGATCCGCGTAAACTCGTTCCGCATTTTTTGAATATCGATACCCGAATGGCTGGCAAACTGCAATAGCGCGATTTCCAGTGGGTCGCCTACGGATTCCTCCTTTTCGCCGGTCTCGTTAAATGCTGCATTATTGCACAAAACGCTGACCTTTTGAAGTTGCTCAAAGGCAAAAGAACCGGAGAGTTCCGACCCCGATCCCGATTTGAAATGCAGTTGTTCGTTTTTAAAAAATATATCGGTCTCGCCGAATTCAAAAACCAAAGTATCCACCGAAAGCTTATTCTCCGTCAGTGTTCCGGTTTTGTCTGTAAAAATGACTTCTGTTTCTCCGAGCGTTTCTACAGCGCTCAGTTTTTTGACGATCACATTGTGCCGCGCCAGGCGCAGCATCCCCCGCGCCAGGGCTATGGTAGCCACGATAGGCAGACCTTCCGGGATCGTTGCAATAGCCAGGGCAATGGCCGTTTTGATCATCATATAAATTTCCCTTTCCTGCAAAAGGCCGATCATGAAAATGATCGCCGACAGCACGATAGTGAGCAGGATCAATCTGTGGCTCAACTTGTTGAGTTTTTTATCCAGCGGAGTAGATTCCTGGCGGGCGGAAGAAGCCAGTTGAGCAATGGTTCCCAACTGCGTTGCTCTTCCCGTCGCTATGACCACGGCTTTTACATTTCCCCTGGAAACGATAGTTCCCTTAAAAATAAGATTGCTGCGCTCGGCTAAAACGACTTCGCCCTCCAGCGCTTCGATTTGTTTTTTCACCTGGGTGCTTTCACCGGTCAGAGCTGCTTCCTTGATCCCCAGGTTGGTTTGTGACAATACCCGACAATCTGCCGGCACCATGTCTCCGGCTTCCAATGAAACGATGTCTCCCGGAACAAGCTGCGCGGCATTGATCCGCTTGAGGCTTCCATGCCTGATGACATTTGTCCGGTTTTCCGCCAGCCGCCGCAGCGCTTCCATCGAGCGGTTGGCCTGCCATTCCATATACAAGCCAATGAGCGCATTGATGACAATGACGACCATGATGGCAATTCCCTCCAAAGTTTCGCCAAACCAAAAGGCGAGTGCAGCTGCGATCAACAGTACCCAGGCCAATGGATTGATAAATTGTTCAAAGAGAATGCGCCAAAAGCTTTTTCCCCGGACGATCTCCAGTTCATTTTTACCAAAAAGCGCCAGCCGGTTTTGGGCCTCCTGTTTCGAAAGGCCGGTTTCCGGATTTACATCGAGCTGCCTGCACACGGCATCGATGCTCATTTGGTATGCCTCAGGTAATTGTTTTATCGTCATTTATAAAATGCCGCTCCTCCGGGTTTGAATTTTTAGAAAAATATATTGCGGTCACAAAATAAGGAATTGGAATTTAAAGGTTTGTTGGAAAGTTGTGGAGTTGCTAAGTTGTTGGCATTCCCGACCTATCGGTCGGGATCTTCGCTACGCTGCGATATGGTGTTGTGGTATTATGGCATGAACCGTTTTCTGTTTTCTGTTCACCGTTCACTGCTTATCATTCACTTGCTTCCTTTCCTTCTCATTCCATCAAATATTTCAGCCATAAAATTGGCGAAAGCCAAAAAGATAAAAGCTGAAAAAAGTCAGCCCGGAAAATGATTATCGTCATATAATTAAACCGGATCAGAACTGAAATTTGCAACTATATTGAATTTGTGCAGATATAAATAGATACCAAATTATTAAACCTTATGTGGTACTACGACTCCGCTGGAGTCGAAATCTTTTGGAAATCTGTTTTCTAACGTAATACGATCCCGCCAGCCTGCGTGTACTTGGCAGCCAGGCTGGGATCAATAGGCGATGCAAACTTTATTTACTACGACCACAGCGTGGTCTAATTACGTTAACTCGATCGTTTGGAATAAGCACTCCGACCACAGCGTGGTCGCACAATTATTCAGTATAGATAAATTTTGAACACAATTAATGCTCAAACAAAAGTCAAATTATGATATCCAATCCACCTTTAAAAGAAAGCAAAACGAAAAAGTATGTTTATACTTTTGGAAACGGAGCCGCTGAAGGCAATACCAAAATGCGAAAGCTCCTCGGCGGCAAGGGCGCTGACCTCGCTGAGATGAATCTCATCGGCATTCCGGTACCTCCGGGTTTTACGCTCACCACCGAAGTTTGTAATTTTTATAATGAAAACGGAAAAGACAAAACGCTGGAAGTCATCAAAAGCCAGATCGAGCAAGGCATCCGTGAAACCGAAAATATCATGGGCACAAAATTTGGTGACACCGCCAATCCCCTTTTGCTTTCCGTGCGCTCGGGAGCGCGGGTATCCATGCCCGGCATGATGGACACGGTGCTGAACCTGGGGCTGAATGAACAGATCGTAGCGGGCATCTCCAAAAAATGGAATGATCCGCGATTCGCATGGGATGCCTACCGCAGGCTGGTTCAAATGTATGGCAATGTTGTGATGGGTTTAAAAAATGGCAATAAAGAGGAGGAAGATCCCTTTGAGATCATCATCCACGATTTGAAAAGTGAAAAGAAAGTGAAAAACGACGCCGACCTCAGTGCCGAAGACCTGAAAGTGTTAGTGTCCCGTTTTAAAAAACTCATAAAAACCCAAACCGGAAATGCCTTCCCCGAAGATCCTTACGAGCAACTGATCGGGGCCATCCTAGCCGTTTTTGAAAGCTGGAACAATGAAAGAGCACAGGTTTATCGCAGCCTCAACAACATCCCGGAACACTGGGGCACCGCCGTGAATGTTCAGGCAATGGTTTATGGCAATTTGAACAACAACAGCGCCACCGGCGTCGCCTTCACTCGCGATGCCGCAACCGGGGAAAACCTCTTCAACGGCGAGTTTTTGTTCAACGCACAAGGGGAAGACGTAGTGGCGGGCATCCGCACTCCCCAGCAGATCACGCTCGAAGGCAGCCAGCGCTGGGCTAAGCTTGCGAATATCCCGGAAGCGGAAAGAAAAGCCAGTTACCCCTCACTCGAAGAAGTAATGCCCGAAGTATTCCGGGAGCTTATTCGCTATGAAACCATGCTCGAAAAACACTACAAAGACATGCAGGACGTGGAGTTCACCATCCAGGAAGGCAAGCTCTGGATGCTCCAGACCCGCAGCGGAAAACGCACCGGCGTCGCCGCCGTAAAAATTGCGATGGATATGCTGGACGAAAGTATGATCGATGAAAAAACGGCATTGACGCGGATCAATCCCGAAAGGCTTGATGACCTGCTCCACCCTGTCTTTAAGGCGGAAGCCATCAAAGGCGCACAGGTGGTGACACAGGGATTACCGGCTTCGCCGGGCGCTGCCACCGGCCAGATCGTTTTCTTTGCCGACGAAGCAGAGACTTGGGCCGAGGCTGGAAAAGGGACCATCCTCGTCAGAATAGAAACTTCGCCGGAAGACCTGCGCGGCATCAACGCCGCCAACGGTATCCTAACAGCCAGGGGCGGCATGACTTCCCATGCAGCAGTCGTTGCCCGCGGCATGGGAAAATGCTGCGTTTCCGGAGCCGGCACATTGCACATCGATTATAAGTCGCGTACAATGACCGTCGATGGACAAATTTTTAAAGAAGGCGACTGGATTTCGCTGAACGGCACCACCGGTGAGGTTTACAAAGGCAAGATCGACACCGAAATGCCAGTGCTTAGCGGCGATTTCAAAAAGCTGATGGAGCTTTCCGACAAATATGCCCGCCTGGAAGTCAGAACCAACGCCGATACACCGGAGGAAGCCGAAACCGCACGCGGCTTTGGCGCCAAAGGCATCGGCTTGTGCCGCACGGAACACATGTTTTTCGAAGGCGACCGCATCATCGCCGTCCGGGAGATGATCCTGGCTTCCGATGAACAGGGCAGGCGCAAAGCATTGGCCAAGCTGCTGCCCATGCAAAAAGCAGATTTTGAAGGCATCTTTGAAACCATGCACGACCTGCCGGTGACGATCCGCCTGCTCGATCCGCCCTTGCACGAATTCCTGCCGCACACCCCCGATAGCCAGCGGGAGATGGCCGAAAAAATGAACCTCACCATTGAAGCGATACAGGAAAAGATCGAATCGCTGGATGAGGTGAACCCCATGCTCGGTCACCGCGGATGCCGCCTCGGGATCACCTACCCGGAGATCACCGAAATGCAGACGCAGGCTATCATCGAGGCAGCGCTGAGCGTGAAAAAAAGAGGCATCCATGTCTTTGTGGAGATCATGATCCCGCTGATCGGCAGGCTTCGCGAATTCACCCAGCAAGAGTCCATCATCCGGGCTACCGCCCAAAAGGTGTTTGAAAAATACGGCGACAAGGTGGATTATCACATCGGCACGATGATAGAAATCCCGCGTGCCGCCTTAACTGCCGGTCTCATCGCCGAGCATGCGGATTTCTTCTCTTTCGGAACCAATGACCTGACGCAAATGACTTTTGGGTTCTCGCGGGACGACGTCGGCAAGTTTTTGCCCATCTACCTGAAAAAGAAAGTGATGAACTTCGATCCTTTCAAAAGGATCGACGAAGTCGGCGTTGGCCGCCTGGTAAGATTCGCCATCAAAAAAGGCAGAAAAACCAACCCGGCGCTTAAGCTGGGCATCTGCGGCGAGCACGGCGGCAATCCCGAATCCATTAATTTTTTCCACAAAGCCGGACTGGATTACGTGAGCTGTTCGCCTTTCCGGGTTCCGATCGCCAGGCTCTCAGCAGCACAGGCGAAGATCAAAAACGATTGATCGCCCGGCTTTGTAATAAGAACTATCCTTCGTCTGCCGGCCGCATTTGATTCCCTACGTTATTCAACCTCCCCTCAAAATGTGGTCGGCTTTTTTTGTGCTGGTTTTTGAGTGAAGCGGGGTCTTAGTTTGGTAATAAAATGTTGTGTGGTAGGGATTGGGAGTGTTGGCGGGTACAGGTATTGGCGGTTTTAATATAATGACCTGCGCATGCTAAGCCTGTATTTGCCAGAAGAGAGGGTGGCGTAGTCGCTACTTTACCTTAGAAGCCGATGTTAGCCTCCGTATTTAATTTATTCCAATAAATCTATCAAAACAGTATGAATTTTATCATTTCTACTGAGGGTAGATTGCCGGTTTTATTTAACACTCTATCAGTTGATATAGATCTAATTTGATGACATAAAACATAAGAATCGTAAATGAGATTGCCAACTCCTTTGCTAATTTTTACATGATAGAAGCTAATGTTATTTGGTTTCTTACTTGTTAATGGAAGGATTATTAAAAGACCTATCCGATGTAAAGATTTGATTATGACGCATGGTCTTGTATTGCCTTGTTCATGTCCTTTTATCTGCATTGTTCCAACTTTTCCTAAATCAACTGTAATGATTTCTCCTCTTTTATATTTCGTTTTAGTCATTAGAATCTATATTATCAAAGAATTCTTTTAAACCTAATTCAGCTAAATATTGATCTTCATTGTCAATAATATCTATATTTAATTCTTTTGATTTTTTCTCATTTCTTTTTATTAATCCTAATTCAATTGATAAAGCACCATATTCTTGTGAAGCTGCAACGATTAATTCATTTAATTTTCGAATTTTGCTCTTTGAAACTTTTAATTCATGATAATTGTCAAAAATAATATCAGCCGATATAATCCCTAATTCAGCAATTAAAGAATTATTAATCAATTCAATTAACTGCAATAATGAGTTATTTGGAAGTTGTTGAGAAATTAATTTAATCCCTTTTACCAGATTGACATATGGTGAATCTGCCATAGAATTCTTTTCAGAAGAGTCCGATAGATTGTTAAATTCATTTAGAGCATGAATTATATGTGAACTATCCTCACTTGAGAAAATGTTTTCGGCTATTTTTGAAGTCGTTCTTATCGCAAAAAGAACATTTTCATTAA
>CAZKDA010000226.1:0-7542 GCA_964551455.1 uncultured Saprospiraceae bacterium | reverse complement strand
GCATATACTTGCATTGCATTGATTCAGGTTCATATCGCGGTATTCGTAATAAATGTTCAGGGTGTCATCGCTGAAATCCATGACGCTGCCGCCCCAGCCTTCCGTATTAGTATAGCTTTCATATCCGAAAAGCCAGATATTATCGTATCGCTGTGCGCCGGAAATACCGGCACACAGCAACAAGATAAACATTAGTATAGTCTTTCTTTTTTTCAAAGTAACGGTTTATAATTTAATTATCATCAGTTTTCCATTTTGTAAGCTGTGCCCTTTTTGGTTAATTTTATAAAAATACATACCGGCAGGGATTCGGTTGGTATTCAGGGTAAAGGTTTGTTGGCCATCTGCTAAAATATAGCTTGTTTGCTGTTGACCGGTTACAGAATACAAAGTTATTTCATGTTCAGCCTCCAGAGCTTCCTTAAATTCAATTGTTATTTGACCAGATGCAGGATTGGGATACAAACGCACAACATTTGCCTCTTTTTCTTGCCCGGCCTGCCGCTGACCCTGCCCTGTATTACATATCTCGGCATCGTCAAAAATAGTGTCTTTTACCATAGCCAGCATTCCTCTTGCGAAGTAAACCGCGTTACCGTCGGAAAGCGGGCATTTTCCGGCGATGATCTCGATCTGAGCCAACTGGCTGCTGTTGAACTCATTGACCCCGACAGCTATATTACCGTCTATTTCACCGATGAATTGTTAAAACAGAGAGGAGGTACAAAAGGCTTTTCTATTTGCCGGGGAATTGCTTCGGCGGAGATCATTTGAAAAGTTTCCATTTCCTTGAAATTTCCACAAACTTATCCACCTCTCGTTTTACCAAAATGCGGTGCAGGAGTTCGCCGCCGGAGAGGATGAGGATACCGCTTAAAAATGTTGCATTTCTGGCAGTTTCAACTTCGGCGCTGTACATTTCGTAAAGCGGACGGATGAAGATCAATTCGACGGAGATGATCAAGGCGGATAGCAAAAACAGGAGTATGCAAACAGCCCTTATGTTGAGGAAGTGTTTTGGTTTTTTCCGGATCAGGCATTTTTTCAAAAAGCGGATGCTCATTTCGTTGTAGGGGTCGATCTTTATTAGTTCTCTGAGGATGTGCTCGGCTTCTTTGTACTGCATGAGGTTGAAGCAGGAGGCCGCTTTTTTGAACAGCAGTTCGTAAAAAATATCTTTTTTGTTGTAAAACCGGATGTTGTTGGCTATCGACATTTCAATGGCCTGGTCGGCCATGAGCACGTGGTTTTGGTAGGCGCCAACCTCGAACAATGCATCGGTATAGGCAATAAGCAATTCAAAATATTCGCTGAAATCCAGTTGCCTGATCTGGTCTTCGTAAGTCTCGTAATACCTGACCCGCGCATGATGTTCATTGGGTTCGATCTCTTTAAACCCGCGATAAATTTTGGAATGATATGTCGAGGTTAAGTTTGGCATCAGATTCTTTTCAATTCATAAATTACCGGTTTACTAGGGCTGACGTCAATTTCAAAACTGGCGATTTGTAGGTTTAACAGGTAAATGCCATCATTGATTCCGTTAGGCACATAAATTAACTCGCTGATGGTGCAATTTTTTCGGACATTGTCCGGGTATTGCCAAAACGCTTTGTGCGCCAGGAGTTTTCCGCCGTCTTCCTCCCGATCTACAGAAGGCAGATCGATCAGCAAATGATCGATCCCGCACTCCGCAAGATACTGCATGGCTTCAAAATGAACGTAGGGCGGATTGCTGCCGGAGTAGTTCGTTTGCAATTTCAGGTCGTCGTTCGGAAGGGTGCGGATGATAAGCGCTTCCGCTTCTCCTTTTTGCAACACTTCCTCCATTTGTTTTTTCAGGATCACCCTATCGTTATTAACGCTGTGCGTCGGGAAAATGCTCGCCAGCTTTGCCACAAAATGAAAATTTTTCAGGTTCTGGTTGATCGTGAACGGTTCTTTCGCGATATGCCCGACGCACTCGGTATGCGTTCCGTTGCCATGCGGGTTGAGCCTTACATTGAGAAAATTGACGGGGCCGCCTTTTGCGACGGAACCTACGAAATCGCCCGCCACCACCGGCGAAGCTTCCATCAGCGGAGCGTAAAAGCAATTGACCGTCTGATCGCCCGGCTTGAGCGGGATGGAAATATCGATGGGTCGGGAGAGGTCAGCTTCGTAGTTTTGATCGCGGTGGTGTAAGGTTATTTTCATGATAACAGGGGTTTGGAACTCTCCCCCTTGATCCCCCTCTCTTAAATAGAGAGGGGGAAACCGAGCGACGCGAAGGTGGGGGAGAGTTCATGCCCCCCGTCGCTCAATTCCTGGAATCAACGCCCCAGGCCAGTTTTTCCCGGATGGTTCGGAGGAAACTATGATCTCTCAACTGGATGAGCTTTATTTTAAAATCACATTTTCTTATCGCAAGCTGGTATGTCGAATTGATGATCTCCGAACGCGAATCGAGCGAACAAAGGAAACTTTCCGCGCGGCCTTCGATCTCGAAGGAGATCACGGTGCTGTCCGACAACACGATCGGCCTGACATTGAGGTTGTGCGGCGCGACCGGCGTGATCACAAAATTTCCTGAATTCGGAAAAATGATCGGGCCGCCGCAACTCAGGGAGTAACCAGTGGAGCCGGTTGGCGTGGCAATGATGATGCCGTCAGCCCAATATGAGCTGAGATAAGCGCCATTGATATAGGTGTGGATCGTGACCATCGAGGAGGTGTCGCGCTTGAGCAAAGTACAATCGTTGAGCGCAAAGCGGATGTCTCCGAAAATAGGCCAATTCGATTCGAGATAGAGCAAAGCCCTTTCATCGATCGAATACATTCCTTTGGTCAAAAGCTGGATCGATTCTCTGATCCTGGCTTTTTCGATGCATGCCAGAAAGCCCAGGCGCCCGAGGTTGATACCGAGTATGGCGACATTGCTGTCTCTGATCTCCGTGATCGCATCGAGAATGGTACCGTCGCCGCCGAGGGTGATGGCATAATCGAACCGCCGGGTTTTAAAATCAAGGTATCCTTCAAATATCCCGATATCCGTTTTGAACCTGACCTCATCTTTTATGAGGTTGTAATACGGACTGTAAACATAAGTGGTGATCCCTTCTTCATGCAGCGCATCGAAAAGCGTTTGAATGTAAGGAAGATCATGATTCTTGAATGATTTACCGAATACTACAACCTGCATTAAATTTTGAGCTTATAATGTAAAAATAATCCTTTTTCCTTTAAGTGATTGATGCTATACTCAATCTGGAAAGTGGATCCGTAAAAAATGTTGATATCCAAACCAAATCCTCCACCCCACAGCCATTGGTTGGTCAGCGGATTGTCTTTGTGGAATTGCGGGTCATTGACGTAGCCGACATCGCTGTTCATGGTGAAGTAAATCCTGAGCGGCACCCAGCGGAGCAAATTCAATGGAAGGCGCTCGCCCACTTTTAGCCGCTCATTGATCAACTCATAGCGCAGGCTGGTTTTGAAATAGCCGTAATCCAGGCCGTCGATGACATAAAGTTCGTAGCCCCGCAGGTAGTCGCCAAAATACCCCAGCGCTTTGTATTTGTTGTAGGGCTGTTCTGTTCTGACTAACGAAACCATGCCCTTGCCGATCAGTTCCACACTCCATTTCTTTTTAAAAGAAAGGTATTGTGCAAATTTGCCGGTAAGATAAAAACCATTGCGCTCTCCAAAGATTCCTATCCCTTCTTTTTCCAATGCAACGGAAAGAAAATTTCCCGAAAGGGGATATGGGATAATATCGCGGTTTTCATAAACATATTCATAACGAAAGTGTATGAAACGCTGGCGGGTATTACCATCCATAAAATAGTTGGGGTTGAGATCCGTGATGACAAAATCGCTGATGGTATTTTGTTGAAAACCGATCTTAAAAAAATGAAACGACCGGAATTTTGGACGGAAAACGAAACTAACTCCGGCTCTGAATCGCTGTTCGGGAAATTCATTTTCCCTGCGTTCGAACAGCAATTTATTTTCGGTAGTCGTATAACCTATTTCGCGGTTTTTAGCATAAAACAATTCGGCGGTAATGCCATAGGTCTGGCGGTCGTTGAGAGGCGGGAGCGTGTATCTCAGTTCATACTTTTGGGTATAACCCGCCTGGACAACAAGTTTCGCAGGATCATTATGCCCGGTGGTATTGTGGTGGTTGATGCGAAGGCCGTAATTGACCCTTTTGAAGGAGCGGTTTTGCTCTCCCCACCATACGTTGAAATTCCGGTCGGCGAGTTCGAAGATCGGGAAAGGATAGATGTACCAGGCTTCGGCTAATTCGATCAGCAAGGTTATGCGGTTGGTGAGCGGGTCCCAGGTTTTGATATTGATCTTGCCCCAGGTGAACAGGCCGGCATTTAAAATAAGTTTTTCATTTAGCTCCAGCGTTCTGTTGAGTTCGTTGATATGGATGCTGTCGCCAACCTCGATTTTCATTTCCCGCAGAATGATCCTGTCTTTCGTTTTTTTATTCCCCTTGATCTGAATGGAATCAATAAATACGTAATCAAACTGGGCGAACGTCAACAACGGGAAAAGAAGCAGCAAGAAAAAAAGGGACAAAAATTTCCACATAAGCCGATTCAAAAAAATGAAGCGGCAAGTTACAGCTTTTAGCGATAGCGGCTAAAAAAATTAAACGCTTGTCTTAGTTTCAATACTTCAGTAACATTTTTTATGACTCAAAAAAAATAAACGCAAAGCATTAAAATTCAGCGCTTTGCGATCTTGGCGACTTTGGGTGAGAAGGATAATTGCCGTCTTGTTGAATATGACTTTACTACTTAAATATTGAGGTAAGCCATCAGGGATTGGTAGCGGTCTTTGAAAGTGTCAAAATATTCGGCTTCCTGAAAACTGGCTTTGATCTGGTATTCGAAACGTTCGAGGGTTTTTATGATCCCCTGCACATCCTGCCGGTTGATTTTTATGGTTAGATCAATTTTGGAAGAATCGAGATTGGTGGTGATAAAGCTGCTTAAAATCGCTGCATTGTCGGATTCGATGATCCTTGCAACAGCGGCCAGTGAATAATCTCTTTTGCTCATTTCGATCACGATGATACTTCCCGGCTCGGTAAAGGAACCAATGCCTGCAAAAAATTTGAGCAGGTCGTCCTGAACGATCAAACCGAGGTAATTGTCCTGGGCATCCACTACCGGAATGACGGTGAGGTTGTATTCGCTCATCACCCGGATCACATCAAAAATATGATCCGTACCTTTTACATACGGACGTTGCATGGACAGACGAAAAGAGCCGACGGCTTCTTCGATATCATGGTCGAGGATGTCGTCTTCGGAAATCAGTCCGAGCAGTTGTTTGTTGTTGACGATCGGCAGGTGTTTTACATAAAAATCGTTCATTATGCTCAACGCTTCCTGTCCGGTATCAGAGGTTTTCAGCGGGATAATCGTTTGCGAGAGTAGATTGGCAGCGACCATATTTTTTTATTTTCTCAGTGTTTGTTAATGTTCAATTTGCAGAAAGGTAGAAACTATTCCACAAAATCCAAGCTTGGTGCCAAAATATAATTTGAAGCTCTGGAGATCGGGATTATAATCGGCGGAACGGCTGATCGGTCTGGGTTTTATATATTTAAAAAAATTTTAACGAAGCAGCTTTTTCTTTTGCTCTTCAAACTCTTCATCGGTCAACAAACCTCTCTCCTTCAATTCGCCCAATTGTTTAATTTGCTCAAGGAGATTATGGCCTGGAAGATCATCGTTTTGAGATTCGGGGGCAGGTTCTGTGTTTAAGCGATAGCCGTTTTTTTTAAAATTTTCAAATTCATTCTGTATCCTCAGGAAAGCCAGGGCATCGTGTTCCTGGATTTTTTTGAAATCGACAAATCCATATTCCACGGCTTTGCTCAAATGAAAAAAAGCATTTTCGCTTTGTTCGGTCAACGAATAGGCGCAGGCCAGATTGAAATGAACAGCAATGTCTTTTGGATCGACAGCCAGCGCTTTTTTAAAATCTTCAATAGCACCGTCGTAGTCAAATTCTTTAAATTTGTTTACCCCGCTTGATTTGTGCGGGTTGCTTTTGGCTTTTTCAATCGGGCGGGCTTCGCGCCGCCTCGCCATGAGTTCTTCCCTTCGTCGTCTCTGCTCCTCGCGATATGCTTCCTCCTGCCGGAAGCGGCGTTCGCGGCGATCAAAATCCGTGTCGTAGCGCCGGTAATCAGGATGTAAATATCTTCGATTGTATTTGTAATCAAACTCATCCCTGTCCATTGAAAACAACAGGACGGAGTCGATTATGCCGATAATAGCTGGGATACCAGTCCAGAAAAACATCAGATACAAAATGCCTAACCCGACCTGCCCCAGGTAGAACCGGTGAACACCGAAAATACCCAGAACCAAAGCAAATATGGCCGCTACATTTTTATCCTTCATGCTTTTTTATTGTGAGATTTTTATTGTAGTTAACTTCCTGCTAACCTAAAAGTTTTTCTTTTTGGATTAAAAATTCTTCTTCTGTCAAAATGCCGCTTTCCCGGAGTTCTGCCAGCTTTTTCAGCTTTTCAAACAGGTCAGTCCCCGGCTGGTCTTTATCCGCTGCGGCTTGTTTTTTTTCCTCGGAAAGCCGGTAGCCATTGTTTACAAATTCTGCGAATTCATCCTGTATCCGGATATATGCGAAAGCATCGTGGGTCTGGATTTTATTGAAATCCCTAAAGCCCTTTTCGACGGCTTTGTCGAGGTAGTAAAAAGCTTTTTCTTTGTCTTCTGTCAGGGAATATGCGCAGGCAATATTGAAAAGCGTAGGGATGTCGTTGGGGTCGATGTCCAGTGCTTTTTTAAAATCTTCGATAGCACCTTCGTAATCATATTCTTTGTATTTCGCTACGCCGCTTTTCTTAAAAGGATTGGGTCTTTTTTTCGGCGTTAAAACAGGTTTTTGCTTTTGTACCACCGGAGGGCGCTGGTACCTTCCGGGTCGGTTGTAATCGGTGCCACGCCTTCGGTTTTGCGGGTCGTAGCCTCTCCTGCCGAAAGTATCATCTCCGGGCGGTTCTTTTGTAGATTTTCGATTGGAATACTGGTATGCAAAAAACAAGATCAATACCGGGAAAAAAAAGCCCTTGAAGATCCCTGAACCAAAAATAAAGGCCATTGCAATAATCAGGGCAATAATCGAGTAAGGATTCTTCATTTCAGTTGTGAGCGTTTTCCGAATTAAAGGCTAAAAGTAATTAAATGCTTCATTTGATTCAAGGGAATTATACACGACACATAATAGACCTCGAAGTATAAAAATCAGCCCATGCCTGTCCCGACTCGTCGGGATTTCTTTTCTGGCGTTACAGGCAGTCGGTATAAATTATTTCTGGAAAATTTCGGATAAAAAAAAATCCGAAATTTCTCCAGAAATAAGTTTACAATATCCCCATTATTTTAAGAATAATCAAAATGAAGGTTTAAATGTTCTACGTACAAAACGCTAAAGCCGACTAAATCAGGTTCCTGTCGATGAACAAATTTAAAAATGATAAGCAGCGCCGGAATTCAATCCGGCGCCCCT
>CAZKDA010000225.1:0-7620 GCA_964551455.1 uncultured Saprospiraceae bacterium | reverse complement strand
GGAACGACTTAAATTGTACATTATCGAAAGTTACAATGAGCTGGTAAACAAAGTAACCTGGCCAAGTTGGTCCAGCTTACAAAGCAGTACCATCCTGGTGTTGGTCGCCTCATTGATTATTGCTATCGTCATATTTTTGATGGACCTGGTTTCCCGGCAAGCACTGGATTTTGTCTATCCAGGATAAGCCGGGTCAAGTTTTTAAATTGCCTTCTAATGTCCGAAGAAAAAAAATGGTATTCCCTAAGAGTTATTAGTGGAAAGGAAAGGAAAATAAAAGAACGGATCGAGTTGGAGATCCAACGTTCGGGCTGGAAAGAATTTATTTCCCAGGTCTTGGTGCCTTCTGAAAAGGTTTATAAGATCAGAAACGGTAAAAAGGTGATACTCGAACGGAACATCCTACCGGGTTATATCCTTCTGGAAGCCGCTCCTTCCAAATTCAAAGGCGATGTCGTTCAAACCATTGCCAATATCCCAAACGTTATCCATTTTCTTGGGAAAAATGACCCCATACCGATGCAACAAGCCGAAGCTAATCGCATGCTCGGTAAAGTCGATGATTCCCAGGATATCGGAGAAGCCCTCATCGAACCGTTCATCGTTGGTGAAACCGTTAAAATAATTGATGGGCCTTTTAGTGAATTCGTTGGAGACATCCAGGAGGTCAATGAAGAAAAGAAAAAGCTGAAAGTCATTGTAAAAATATTTGGAAGAGGTACAGAAGTAGAGTTGAATTTCATGCAGGTAGAAAAACAAACATAATCATTTACATAACATTTGAAAGGCTTTAGTTCTCTTTTTAAGGAGCCGCTTCCCTAAAGCCAAAAGACTGATTAAATTTTGGAATAAAATGGCAAAAGAAGTCGAAGTGTTTATCAAACTCCAGGTGAAAGGCGGTCAGGCCAATCCTGCTCCTCCTGTTGGTCCTGCGCTCGGCGCCAAAGGGGTGAATATCATGGAGTTTTGCAAACGTTTTAATGCGCAAACACAGGATCAGCAAGGAAAAGTACTCCCTGTTGTGATCTCCGTATTTAAAGATAAATCGTTCACCTTCGTTATCAAAACCCCGCCCGCAGCCATTCAATTGCTGGAAGCTGCAAAGCTCAAAAAAGGTTCAAAAGAACCCAATCGCGACAAGGTAGGGTCAGTCAATTGGGACCAGGTACGGGCAATTGCTGAAGACAAAATGACGGATCTGAACGCATTCACTATGGATTCTGCCATGAAAATGGTTGCCGGAACTGCCCGGAGCATGGGCATCGTGGTCAAAGGTACGCCTCCATGGGGAAAAGAAAGTACTAACGTCAACTAAAAAAGACATTGAGCACAATGGTGCACAATATATTTTGAAGGGAGTCCCGGTTTATTATCCAGGGACGTTATTTTACCTCACGATTTAATTTTAAAAAATGGCAAAAATTTCTAAAAAAAGGACAGCTGCCGAAGCAAAAGTCGATAGAGACAAACTCTATGACTTGAAAGAGGCAATGGCCTTGGTGAAAGATGTAAACCTGACTAAATTCGACGCCTCCGTCGATGTTCACGTCAGGCTTGGAATCGACCCGCGAAAAGCCGACCAGGCTCTCAGAGGTACTGTTACCCTGCCGCACGGCACTGGAAAAACTAATCGGGTACTGGTGCTTTGCACACCCGATAAAGAAGACGAAGCCAAAGAAGCTGGCGCCGATTACGTCGGATTGGACGAATTGATCCAAAAAATTCAAGGAGGCTGGACAGACTTCGACACCGTTATTGCAACGCCCAATGTCATGGCCCAGGTGGGTAAGATCGGGCGAACACTCGGACCTCGCGGGCTAATGCCAAACCCCAAAACCGGTACCGTTACCGTCAATGTAGGCGCTGCGGTTTCTGAAGTCAAAATGGGAAAGATCGCATTCCGTGTTGATAAATACGGCATCATTCATTCTTCCATAGGTCGCGTTTCCTTTGCAGCCGAAAAGCTTTCGGAAAACGCCGGGGAATTCCTCGATACGCTGAAAAGAATAAAACCTTCATCGGCTAAAGGAACCTACTTTAAGTCAATTACAGTGGCCAGCACAATGAGCCCTGGAATTAAGATCGATCCAAAATCTATTTAAGTAAAAAGAATATAAAAACGTTCAAAAAATGACAAGAGCAGAGAAAATGACTGCTATTGAAGAATTGAAAGAAAAATTTAACAATAATTCATTCTTTTACTTAACAGATTCTTCAACGCTGACAGTCGCACAAGTTAACAATTTGCGAAGATTGTGCTTTGAAAAAGGCGTGGAAATGAAAGTGGTGAAAAATGCCCTGGCTAAACAAGCGCTTTCCGACGCTCCCGAAGAAAAAGGATACGAAAAATTGTTTGATTCTTTGAAAGGACCAACCGCGATTATGTTCACACAAACCGCTAACGTTCCTGCAAAGATCATCGAAGAATTCCGCAAAGAACACGAAAAACCCGTGTTGAAAGCCGCATATATCGATACCTCAATATTTTTGGGAGACGACCAGGTCAAAACGCTTTCTTCACTGAAATCAAAAGAAGAACTGATCGGCGAGATCATCGGTTTGTTACAATCTCCTGCAAAGAACGTGGTAAGCGCTTTGAAATCAGGCGGTTCCACGATCATGGGATTGTTGAAAGCTCTGGAAGAAAGAGCAGAATAAAACAACCTCAAACGATCAGTTTACATGGACATGGCTTCCAAGTTTACGCAGTTATATAAGTAAAAAATATTTTTTTAAAAATTAAAAAGTTCAAAATGGCAGACTTAAAAGCATTTGCAGAACAATTGGTTAACCTCACTGTTAAGGAAGTGACCGAATTGGCTGATATATTAAAATCAGAATATGGTATCGAACCCGCAGCAGCAGCGGTCGCAGTAGCAGCCGGACCCGCAGCAGGCGGTGGCGGCGGAACTGAAGCAGCAGCAGAACAAACTGAATTCGATGTTGTCCTCGTATCAGCCGGTGCAGGTAAACTTAAAGTTGTTAAAGAAGTAAAAACCATTACAGGTCTGGGCCTGAAAGAAGCCAAAGATTTGGTCGATTCTGCCCCAGCTCCAATTAAACAAGGTATTCCAAAAGAAGAAGCTGAATCTATTAAAGCAGTCTTGGTTGAAGCGGGCGCTGAAGTCGAAGTGAAGTAATCCGTTTTCATCCACTAAAGCTTTAAATGACAAAAACAGTGACTAAAATATTACCTTGATTAAAGCTCAGAGGCTTAACCAGTAAGTAATACTGGTTAAGCCTATTGTCGTATTTATTTATTGGGTTTCACTCGCCGGCCTATTGGTTCTTCTGTCAACCCTCCGGCAAACAAATAAAACTTTCAAATGGTATCTACAAAGACCAATGCGCAACGCATTAATTTTGGAAAAATAAAACTTTCCTCATATTATCCAGACCTGCTCGAAATCCAACTGAAGTCCTTCCATGAGTTTTTCCAATTGGAAACTACCCCTGAAAACAGAGGGAACGAAGGTCTTTTTAAAGTGTTCCAGGAAAATTTTCCCATCACCGATGCCAGAAACATCTTTGTCCTCGAGTTTCTGGATTATTTCATCGACCCGCCGCGTTACAGCATCGAAGAGTGTATGCAACGCGGATTGACTTACAGCGTACCCCTCAAAGCCAAGTTGAGGCTTTCCTGTAACGATGAAGAACACGTTGATTTTCAAACTATCGTTCAGGATGTGTTTTTGGGCAATATACCTTATATGACGCCTAAAGGTACTTTCGTGATCAATGGCGCTGAAAGGGTGATCGTCTCTCAGCTTCACCGTTCTCCGGGCGTTTTCTTCGGTCAGAGTTTTCACCCCAACGGCAGTAAGATTTATTCTGCAAGGGTCATTCCTTTCAAAGGAGCCTGGATGGAATTTGCTACCGACATCAATACCGTCATGTATGCCTACATCGACCGGAAAAAGAAATTTCCAGTCACTACACTGTTGCGGGCGATCGGATACGATTCCGATAAACTGATCCTCAACCTTTTCGATCTCGCTGAAGAGGTCCCGGCTACCAAAAAAGAACTCAAAAAAGCTCTGGGACGTAAGCTCGCAGCCCGCGTTCTCAGAAAATGGACGGAAGATTTTGTCGATGAAGATACCGGCGAGGTTGTGACCATCGAAAGAAACGAGATCATCCTGGAAAGGGATGTCGTGCTGGATGAAGAAAATGTCGAATTGATCCTCGAAGCCGAAACAGAAACCATCATCCTGCAAAGGGAAGATATCGACGAAGATTATTCTATCATTTACAATACCCTGCAAAAAGACCCTTCAAGTTCTGAAATTGAAGCGGTTCAATATATCTATCGCCAACTGAGAGGCACCGATCCGCCAGATGATGAAACCGCCCGCGGCATTATTGACAAGCTTTTCTTTTCTGACAAACGGTACAACCTCGGCGAGGTAGGTAGGTATAAAATAAACCGAAAATTAAAGCAAAATACAGACGGGGATGTACTCGTGCTGACCAAAGAGGACATTATCCTCATCGTAAAATACCTCGTCAGCCTGATGAATCAAAAAGCCGATATCGACGATATCGATCACCTGAGCAATCGCCGGGTCAGAACCGTAGGCGAACAACTATACGCTCAGTTTGGCGTCGGTCTGGCTCGTATGGCACGGACTATTCGCGAAAGAATGAACGTGCGTGACAACGAGGTGTTTACACCGATCGACCTGATCAACGCCAGAACGCTTTCCTCAGTCATCAATTCATTTTTCGGCACCAGCCAGTTGTCGCAGTTTTTGGATCAAACCAATCCGCTTTCGGAGATCACGCACAAGCGAAGGATTTCCGCGCTCGGCCCCGGCGGTCTTTCAAGAGAACGCGCTGGCTTTGAGGTGCGCGACGTCCATTATTCGCACTACGGAAGGCTTTGTACCATCGAAACGCCGGAAGGGCCGAATATCGGGTTGATCTCTACCCTTTGCGTACACGCAAAAGTGAACAAAATGGGCTTCCTCGAAACGCCATATCGCAAAGTGAACAGTGGAAAGGTTGACGTCAAAGGCGATATCCAATACCTTTCTGCCGAAGGAGAAGATTTCAAAAAGATCGCTCAGGCTAATGCCATCATCGATGAAAAAGGTGCGTTCCTTTCGGATCGTGTTAAATGCAGGGAACACGGCGATTTCCCCGTACTTGGTCCAAAAGAAATTGAATTTATGGACATTGCTCCCAACCAGATCGTTGGCGTTTCGGCTTCTTTGATCCCTTTCCTTGAAAACGATGACGCCAACCGGGCGCTGATGGGTTCCAACATGCAACGCCAGGCTGTACCGTTGATCAAACCTGCCGCACCGATCGTGGGCACAGGCCTTGAAGGCAAAGTCGCCATCGACTCAAGGATGCTGATCAATGCTGAAGGCCCGGGCATCGTGGAATACGTCGATGCCACGGAGATCGTGATCCGCTACGACCGCTCTGAAGAAGACCAGTTGGTTTCTTTTGAAGATAACCGAAAAACTTATCACCTGACCAAGTTTCAAAAAACCAATCAGGGAACCTGTATCAACCTAAAACCAATCGTCAGAAAAGGCGATCGCCTCGTGAAAGGCCAGATCCTTTGCGATGGTTATGCAACTGAACACGGTGAACTGGCTTTAGGCCAAAACCTCAAAGTGGCATTCATGCCCTGGAAAGGTTATAACTTCGAAGATGCCATAGTCTTGTCAGAAAGGGTAGTACGCGACGATACATTCACCTCGCTGCACATCGAGCACTTTGAGATGGATGTCAGGGATACCAAACTCGGTGAAGAAGAATTGACCAATGACATTCCGAACGTCAGCGAAGATGCCACCAAAGATCTTGACGAAAACGGCATCATCCGAATAGGTGCCTGGATCAGGGAAGGGGATATCCTCATTGGAAAAATTACGCCGAAAGGCGAATCTGATCCGACTCCTGAAGAAAAGCTCCTTCGCGCCATTTTCGGCGATAAAGCCGGCGATGTCAAAGATGCGTCATTGAAGGCGCCGCCTTCCACGCAGGGAGTTATCATCGACAAACAATTATTTGCCCGTGCGAAAAAAGACAAGGTTCAAAAAGCACAGGAAAAAGACCAGTTGACCGATCTCGATGATCAGCACGCTATTGTACTCAATGAGCTGAAAACGATATTGATCGACAAGTTGTTGATCCTCGTAAAAGGTAAAACTTCCGAAGGCGTCAAAAGCATTTACAACGAAATCCTGATCCCGCAGGGAACCAAGTTCAATATTTCCAGCCTGAAAAACATCGAGTATTCAACCGTAGATTACAGCAAATGGACAAATGACAACCATGCCAACGGACTCATCGCAAGGCTCATTCACAACTATAGCATCAAAGTCAATGAAGAAGTTGGTAAGTACAAACGGGAGAAATTCAACATCAGTATTGGTGACGAGCTTCCGGCTGGCGTTTTGAAACTTGCCAAAGTTTATCTGGCCAAAAAGCGGAAGCTGAAAGTCGGTGATAAACTGGCAGGCCGCCACGGTAACAAAGGCATTGTTTCAAGGATCGTTCGCCAGGAGGATATGCCTTTTCTCGAAGACGGAACTCCTGTCGATATCGTGCTCAATCCGCTTGGCGTACCTTCCCGGATGAACCTCGGACAGATATTCGAAACCGTTCTCGGATGGGCCGGAGAAAAGCTGGCTTTGAAGTTCTCATCGCCAATTTTTGACGGAGCCAAGTTCAACGAGATCGAAGAATACATCCAGAAAGCAAGCCTGCCAAGCTACGGCCAAACTTACCTTTACGATGGCGAAACGGGCGACCGCTTCCATCAGCAGGCAACCGTAGGTGTCATCTACATGCTTAAACTGGCGCACATGGTGGATGATAAAATGCACGCACGTTCAATCGGACCTTACTCGCTTATCACCCAGCAACCACTTGGCGGTAAAGCCCAGTTCGGTGGTCAGCGATTCGGTGAGATGGAGGTTTGGGCGCTTGAAGCTTTTGGCGCTTCCAACATCCTCCAGGAGTTGCTCACGATAAAATCCGACGACATCATTGGCCGGGCAAAGGCTTATGAAGCCATAGTCAAAGGTGACAATCTGCCGGATCCGAACATTCCGGAGTCGTTCAATGTATTGATCCACGAACTTCGAGGGCTTGCGCTCGACGTGAAGTTCGAGTAAAAATCACCCGTGCTATAGGCTTTAGCAGCCCGTTACAGTCGCTTTGTCTTTAAATTAAAAATTCAAATTCAAACTAAAATATGTCTTTTAAAAAGAATCATAAACAGAATAAAAGCTTCGATAGTATTACTATCAGCCTGGCTTCACCTGATGATATCCTGGAACGTTCTTTCGGAGAGGTTTTAAAACCGGAAACGATCAATTATCGTTCTTACAAACCCGAACGCGACGGACTGTTCTGCGAAAGGATCTTCGGCCCTGTAAAGGATTACGAATGTTATTGCGGAAAATATAAGCGTATTCGTTACAAAGGGATTGTTTGTGATCGCTGCGGGGTGGAAGTTACCGAAAAAAAGGTTCGGCGTGAAAGAATGGGACATATCAAGCTGGTTGTACCGGTGGTACATATCTGGTTTTTTAAATCTTTGCCCAACAAGATCGGCTACCTGCTCGGACTGTCTTCCAAGATGCTCGAATCGATCAT
>CAZKDA010000224.1:0-7674 GCA_964551455.1 uncultured Saprospiraceae bacterium | reverse complement strand
AGTCGTTGGTTCATATCCGGTATTAAAAAGTGTGGTTTGTGCGAAGCTTTCTGCACTCCATAAAAAGGACAGTAATAAAGCCATCATCAAGGCTTTTTGCTTTAAAAAAGTAGTTGGGACTTGAGGTTTCATATTTAATGAATTTTGATTGTTATTGATAAAAATAATAAAAGTCATTGCATAGCCTATAGCATTCAAAGATGCTCAACTTTGCAGGTTCACTGTATTCGATGACCTGGAAGGTCTGTCTGAAAAAACGTTACGGTAATTCTGCCTGCTCCAGAATCATTAACACCAAAACAACGCAAGATCATCCCTGCCCTTGCCTTGTCAACAGGGAGATGCCGCCAAAGGCAGGTCAGGCAGGTCGGGGAAAAAGGAATAGGTTTTTAGCTCATTTCTAATATTTTTAAAAGGTTAATAAATGTTTCAATCCGGCTGATGCCAACAACACTTTACGATGAAGTCAAAAGCATCACCATACAGTCAGGCACAGCAGGACTGAAAAATTATTATTTGCTTGTAGAAATTGCTATTATCTCTTTTGGCCAAAGAGTTAAAAAATACTTACATAAAAACTGAAAGGTTCAGTAGCAGAATGTTATCCGACCAGTCGGGACAGGTGGTATGGCAGTTGGTTGTATAACCGAAGGTTGAATGACAATGTTATGTATTAAAATTCTAAAAACAAAATTATTGGGTTTTTTTTTCATCGTATCGGCGAATTCATTCGCCGGTACAGTTTTAATACTTGACCACTTTTTCCAATAGCTGCCGGTTATCGTGGTGAATTTCAACAAAGTATATCCCCTGTGGCCATGTTGAGATATCGATGCCTTGCGGGTCGAATGTGCCTGATTTCAGCATTCGACCAGCGGCATCCCTGATCGTAAAATATCCATGTTCAATCCCATTAATTCTGAAAATACCAGTCGTGGGATTCGGTGAGATTCCCAGGCTGATCTCCTTTGCTTCATCAATGCTCAAAGTTTCGCAGACCGTTTCCACCTCCTCGCGGGTATTGCAACCTTCGGCATTGCCGGAGATTTCGGCTGGGTTGGCCGGAATGCCCAGATACTCACAGATGCTTTGTACTTCGCAGGTGGAAAGAAAAGGATTGTTGAGCAGGAAAAGGTTTTGAATAGAAAAAGGATCGATATTTTCAAGTCCACTCAGGCTGGCCAAGGCTTCGTTATTTTCTATCCATAGTTCGCCGCCGATGCCAAGGAGGTTGCCCAAAGCGTCCAGGTTGGAGAGTTGGGGGTTGTCCCGGATTTCAAGGTGAGTTCCGACAGAAGCCAGATTGTTCAGGCCGTTGAGACTGCTGAGCATGGTGTTGTTTTCCAGCCGAAGGTCTGCGCCGATGCTGGTTAGCGATTCCAGGCCGTTCAATGTGGCGAGCACGGGATTGCCCTGTATTTCCAGGTCAACTCCAATAAGAGATAAGCTGTATAACCCGCTTAATCCTGGGAGGGAGGCATTGTTGCGAACGAAAAAGCTGCCGCCGATTTCGTCCAGGTTGTTCAGGCCGGGCATGTTGCTCAACGCGGAATTATCGGAGAGAAAAAAATAACCGCCCATAGAAGCCAGGCTGCTCAGCCCGCTGACGCCTTCCAATGCAGGATTATTTTCCAGCCACAAATTTGCGCCGAGATGCGACAGGTTGTTCAATCCGCTGATGTCATTCAGCATGGGATTGTCATAAACCACCAGGCTTCCGCCTAACAGGTTCAGGTTTTCAAAGGCATTTATTTCGGG
This sequence comes from uncultured Saprospiraceae bacterium, assembly GCA_964551455.1. Lineage (GTDB taxonomy): Bacteria > Bacteroidota > Bacteroidia > Chitinophagales > Saprospiraceae > JAHDHW01. The sequence continues at coordinate 5,916 of CAZKDA010000224.1, read as the reverse complement.
CAGGGTTGCGTTGTCGTAAATCCTGATGTCTGCATAAATAGCAGACAATGCAGACAGGCCATTCAGGTCTGTGAGTAGAGGGTTGTTGTATAAATAAAGATTGCCACCAATGGTGTTCAAACTATCAAGACCGGCGAGGCTGGTTAGAGAACCGTTGTCGTGTACAATCATTGAGTGACCAATGGAAACCAGGTTTTCAAGCCCGGAAAAGTTAATAAGTGATTCGTTATTGCTTACTCCTATGCCTGTACCGATTGAAACCAGGTTGTTCAGCCCGGAAAGGGTTGAAAGTGAAGGGTTGTTATGTATCGTCAGATTCTGTCCAACGGAAATTAAGCTGTTCAACCCAGTTAAGCTGGTAATACTGAGATTTTCCCGAACCGCCAGACTACCTCCCGTAAATACGAGATTTTCCAAACCTTCTAAATTGATCAGGTTATCATTATATTCAATAATCAGCGTTTCTCCAACAAAGGTTAAGCTGTTCAACCCGGCCAATCCGGTAAGCAACGGGTTATTTCCTATTACCAAATCTTCCTCAATCGAATCAAGGCTCACCAGACCGATAATACTGGTAAAAGAAGGGTTAGAATAAATGTATAATCTGGCCCCTATATGATTTAGATTATCAAGGCCACCGAGAGTTACCAAAGAAGAGTTATACCGTATCCAAACATTTGAAGCTACTAAAGCCAGATTCTCTAATCCGCTTAAATCCATTAAGGACTCGTTGTATTCAACAAATAGCTCTCCGCCGATGTACGTCACCGGCGACAGCCCTGCCAGGGTCACAATATTACCAGGTTCACTTTCCACAATATAGACATCCCCGATGATCTGGCTACATCCTGGATAATCCGTAGCAAAGTTATCGATCTGAGCCTGAGATGTGAAAGTGATGCCCTGCGGCAGACAGGTCTGTGCGGTAGCGGGCAAGGTTATAATTGCAAAAAGAAAAAACGTGATTAACAGCTTTATAAAAGTAGTGGTTTGTGGCTTCATGGGTACTTTTTTGAGTGTGATCAAATTATCGCCAGGAAAAAAGGAAAATGTAAAAATTTCCGGTTTTAGGAATCACGGGTTTTAACCCTCCGATACGCTGCGCTATCGGGATTGTTCGACTAATCCTTTTTGCTTCACCTACGGTTTGCAAAAATGAAGTCTCACGAATAAAGTTATGTATTTCCGGGGGATTATGGAAGCTTAAACAAGTCGGTGTTGGAAAGAAAAAAAAACAATTCGCAGTTTATCATTCATTCCTTTGATGTATCATGGCATTAAAATTTTTTCACTATACTTTTCACAAGGCCAACAAATACTGGCTGGACTCTGAGCGCAATTTCCATCACCTTTTCATGGGTGATCTTTTCGGTGGAAAAGGGTGGGGAGATGTCGGTGATGCAGGAGATGCCCAGCACTTTCATGCCGGCATGGTTGGCGACGATGCATTCCGGAACGGTGGACATGCCGACGATGTCGGCGCCGATAATGCGGAGAAAATTGGCTTCGGCTTCCGTTTCATAGCAAGGGCCGTTGACCATAGCGTAAACCGCTTGCGAAATATTGAGATTCATTTCGGCGGCTGCTTTTTCAGCGATGCGGATCAATTCAGGATCGTAAGCTTCCGACAAATCGGGGAACCTGGGGCCGAGCGACGAATGGTTTTCTCCGCGCAAAGGATTATCACCAGCCAGGTTGATATGGTCGCGGATAAGGATCAACTCACCGGTTTTCATATCTGCCCGCAACCCGCCGCAGGCATTGGTCAGGATCAGGGTTTTGATGCCCAGGGCCTGCATCACCCGGATCGGGAAAGTAACTTCCCGCATGGAATAGCCTTCGTAATAATGAACCCTGCCTTTCAGCAAAAGCAGCGGTTGGCCTTCCAGTTTTCCAAAGATCAGTTGCCCGTCATGGCCTTCCACCGTTGGAGCCGGAAAGTGGGGAATTTCCGTAAAGGAAATATGTACGGCATCGGTGACGTGTCCGGCCAGGTCGCCAAGCCCTGAACCCAGCACAATGGCGGTTTGAGGTGTTAAAGTGGTTTTTGTTCGCAAAAACTGATAAGCGTTTTGGATTTTATCCAAATAATTCATTGGCAAGTTTATCGGTTGTTTTGATCCCAAAATAAGCAAACCTTATGGATTTGCAATTAAAAAGCATTGCCCCTTCAGTCTATGACAATATCGCGGGTTGCTTCTGCGACTTTCAGGCAAGGGTTGACCTTTTCAAAAGTCAGGCAATAGTTATCTGCTTCAGGCTCTTGTCGGCACAGCACGCAGGACATGTCGAGGGCATAGAATCTCGGATCTGCGGCTTTGCATTGTTCGAGCAGGTCAGCCAGTGTCGCCGGTTCACGGGGTTGGACGTTTCGTTTCACCAAAAAAGCCGTAAGGTACTTTCGAATGGATTTCCGCGAGTTGTTGCAGGCTTTGTAAGTTACGATGTCATCCTCCGGGTTTTTCAATTCCTTTGCGGCAGAATCGAGCAAAAGTCCGGCTTGCTTTATCATTGTGTCAAATTCCGGGTTTTTCATGGCAATCAAGTTTTAAAAGGTGAATAAATGATCTTTCACAGGGAAGACCGATAAATGCAATGTTTTTAAAACTATGGATTTCTGCCGACTGAGGGGGTGAGATTTATCAACCGCCGGATTGATCTTGGTCATTTTTTATTCAACTGGACTTTTTTTTATTTCTCACTGAATACACAGAAAGGGAAAACTCCTTGGTTCTGCGTCGATCAGCGAGATCAGCGGGACTTTTTTTATTTCTCACTGAATACACAGAAAGGGAAAATACATCCAGGGATTTCTGTGGTGTTAACGCCGTAGGCGTCACGAGTTCTGTGCATTCCGTGAGCTTTTTTATATTTCTCACCAGGGTGGGAAAAATGCAAAATTTTGCTTTTCGGGTATAAAAATTTATGCAACTGAATAGTTACTTAAAATCTTTATTTTAAAACCGGCTCAAAAACGCTTTCTTTGCTTTTATAAACAAACAGGAAAACTACCGATGGCCGCACCTTTTGAACATTTCCCCGCAATAGCTGAAACCACATCCGGACAGATCGTTCCGGTCGGGCAAAACGAATGGAGCCGATGAAGGGCAGCGATCGAATAGCGCCAAACCCGAAGCCTGGAAAGTACGGAAGGATACTTTTCATTTTCCTGTTGTTCAGCCTGATACCGCTGCTGCTTGAGCTTGATCGGGTAGGGTTCATCGAAGATGAAGGCATTCGCGGGCTGGTTGCTTTGGAAATGGAACTCTCCGGAAATTACATCACACCCACCCTCAACGGCGATCCTTACTACAAAAAACCACCTCTTTGGAACTGGATACTGGTCGCCTCCCACAAGATCTTGGGGGCAAGTATTTTTAGCTCCAGGCTTCCGACCGTTTTTTTTCTGCTGCTGAGTTGTGGGGCTATCTTTTTGGGATTTCGCAGGCATTTCGGCGAAGAACAGGCCATGATCAGCGCATTGCTTTACCTCACCTGCGGCAGGATACTTTTTTGGGATTCCATGCTGGCATTGATCGACATTTGCTTTTCCTTTGTCATGTTTGTCATGTTTTTGTGGATTTATGAAAAAGGGCAGAAAAAGCAATTTTACAAATTGTACATGGGCGCCTACCTGCTTGCCGCTGCCGGGTTTATGCTGAAGGCGCTTCCCGCGCTGGTTTTTCTTGGGTTCAGTATTTTGGGCTATTTGCTTTACACAAAACAATGGAGGAAACTCATTTCGTTGGAACATGTCGCCGGATTTTCGTTGTTCGCACTGATCATCGGCGGCTACCTGTTGGATTATAGTCAGTACCTTCCGGTAGAGCAATTATTGAAAACCTGGTTTGTGGAATCGTCGCAGCGAACCGCAGCTAATCACAGTATCTGGGAATCCGTGCAGCATCTTTTTGCTTTCCCATTTGAAATGGTTTATCATTTTCTGCCCTGGAGCATATTGCTGATTTTTTTATTGTGGAAACGAAACTGGCTTTTGCTGAAAGCGCAACCTATGGCGGTTTACTGCCTGGTGATCTTTGCTGTCAATATCTGGGTTTACTGGACCTCGCCCAATGTTTTTCCGAGGTACGTACTCATGCTTTTTCCAATGCTGTACGCGCCATGTATTTTCCTGTATTTCCATGAAGCCAATCAAACGATCAGAAAACATTTTGATACTTTCTTCCTGGTGGCAACGATCCTGGTCGTTCCAACCCTGTGGGTTGCGCCTTTTGTACCGGACACCGCAGCAATTCCGAATTTGATCATTAAACTTTTGGGTATCACCGTACTTTTTGCAGGACTGCTTTTTTTTATGATAAAAAACCGCCGGTGGCGACTGCTTCATTTTTGCATTTCCATCATGATCGTGCGGCTTGCTTTTGACATCATCATTTTGCCCACAAGGGCTGATAACGACTGGATTCACTATGTCAGAATCGATGCCGAGCGCATTGGGAAACAGTATCGAGACGAGGAACTCAAGATATATAAGTTGGACCACCTGCGATTTGAAACCGGGTTTTACCTTACGAGAGAACGGAACAGGATTTTGGAATCCACCGATGAAGTAACCCCCGGCACCAAGCTCCTCGTTCATCCAGGCTGGCACCCGGAAATCTTGGATAAGTATCCCGTCATCGACTCAATGAGGATACAGTGGCCGCCTGAAAAAGTGTATATTATCGACATAAATGAGTAACATGGAATTTCCATATCAAATATCCGTCGTCGTTTGCATCTACAATGAAGAAAACAATATAGCGCTTCTGACCGAGCAGATCCGCCAGGCGCTTTCGGGTTTGAGCTTTGAGATCGTCTATGTCGATGACTGCTCCACCGATGCCAGCCTGGACATCATGCGATCTCTGGCCTCCGGCGAGGTCAAGGTGGTTGAATTGCGCAAAAACTACGGACAGAGCCTTGCCTTGGATGCCGGGATTCAACAAGCCACCGGAAAGTATATCGTAACCATGGACGGGGATTTGCAAAATGACCCGGCAGATATCCCGAAAATGTTGGAAAAGCTGGAAGCCGGCGATTTCGATGTGGTGGCCGGGGTTCGTAAAAACCGTCAGGATGGTTTGTTCCTCCGAAAGATCCCCAGCAAAATTGCAGGTTACATCATCAGGAAAAGCCTTGGTGTCACGACGCAGGATTTTGGATGCACCCTCCGGATCTTTCGCCACGAGATAGCCAAAGAGCTGAATCTTTACGGCGAGCAGCACAGGTTCATCTCTGTGCAGGCGCTCCTCAATGGCGCCCGCGTTGCGGAAATAGATGTCAACCATCGTCCGAGAATCCACGGGAAATCAAAATACGGTCTGGGCCGCACCATCAGGGTGATCAGCGATCTGTTCCTCATCCTCTTTTTCAAACAATACCTGCTGCGTCCCATGCACCTGTTTGGCGGCGTTGGATTTATCCTCACCTTCATCGGTGTTGTAATAAACATTTATCTATTGGTGCTCAAAATACTGGGGCAGGACATCTGGGGCAGGCCATTGATCCTCGTGGGTATTCTTTGCATTCTGGCCGGTATCCAACTCATTACGCTCGGCATCTTTCTCGAACTCCAGATGCGCACCTATTACGAATCGCAGGATAAGCGACCATACCGGGTGAGAAAGGTGCATTCCTGAAAGTTCTCCCTTCGTCGTTTTCCGATGCAACTTCATTTTAACGTGAGTTACCGCGTGCTGCGGTACGCGATACTGCGTGACGCGGTACGCGTTATGGATTTGAAAATTTTATACAAACACTACCCGAGGCCGAAATAAATGGCAAGCAGTCCAGAGGCAAAATGGTTTTAACCATTTTTTGCTCCGTGCGATTCTTATTTCTGACTCCCGCATCCTGCGGTAATTTCTTGTGCCTTTTCAAGATAACAAACTTGTGCGACCACGATGTGGTCGA
>CAZKDA010000223.1:0-7728 GCA_964551455.1 uncultured Saprospiraceae bacterium | reverse complement strand
CGACCACGCTGTGGTCGTTTGTTATTCACTCTTTTAATAGCTAACATATTATGATTCCAACGCGTCGGCATCAAGATTGTTATTTTCTGACCCCAGCGGGGTCACAGTATGTTAGAAATGCCAATTAATGAGGAATTCGACCACAGCGTGGTCGCACTTTGATCCCGTCGGGTAGCAGGAAAGGGTATTTCACTCGCGCCACGCCTTTCGCCACGCTTTTCGCCACGCTTTTTGCGTGGCAGGCAGTGGCAGGCAGTGGCAGGCAATGGCAGGCTCTTTTCCGGGATCGCACTATTACCGGGCTTTAGCTCGATAAAAGTAACATACCATCACAACACCTCATCAAAAGCTTTGATCAAAGCATCCACTTCTTCAAGGGTATTGTAATGCACGAAACTCACGCGAACGACGCCTTCCTTTTCGATCAATCCTAGATCGCGGATCAGCTTTTTTGCATAAAAATCGCCATACCGAATACCGATGCGAAACGGATCGACCTTTTTTACGATCTCCGGACTTTTATAATTTTCATGGACAAATGAAATGGTGGGAACCCGTTGCGATTGGCTGGCTGTGAGCGCACCGATGATACGAATGTCTTTCCTGGATTGCAAATAATGGAGCAACCGGGCGGACAGCGCTTCCTCGTGTGCAGCGATCAGTTCAAAGGTCTTTTGAAATTTCTGATGTTCAGCAGCAGCAGATGCGCCGGGAAAATGGTGATCAAAAAATTCTGTGAAATATTGCGGTAAACCCTCAAGCCCGGCGGTCAGTTCGAAGTTGAAATTTCCGGGTTGGAATTTATAGGGAACTTCGTCGATGAAGTAGTGATTGATACCTGCCATTTTTTCCAGCAAATGATACTTTCCGTAAAGGATTCCCTGATGCGGCCCGTAAACTTTGTAAGCGCTGAACACATAAAAATCCGCATTAAACTGGCGGACATCAACCAGCCGGTGCGGGGCAAAGGCAACGCCATCAACGCAGATCAACGCCCCGGCATCGTGAACGATCCCGGCAAGATCAGCGATTGGATTGATCGTTCCAAGAATGTTGGACACGTGGGTTACGGCTACCAGTTTCGTTTTTTCGGAAAGCAGGTTTTTGAGGTCGTTGGCGTCAAATTCCAGCGTTTCGGGGTTGAGATTCCAGATTTTTACCACAATGCCTTTTTCTTTCAGATCCATCCAGCAGGATACGTTTGACTCATGTTCGGAATTGGTCACGATCACCTCGTCGCCGGGTTGCCACTGTTTGCTCAGGCAGATGCTCAATATCCTCAAAAGCATGGTGGAAGAAGGGCCGACGATGACTTCACGGGGGTCTCCGGCGTTGATCATATTTGCCAAACGGCGGGTTATTTTTTTCAACTTCACACCAGCCAAAGCTGAAATTTCATAAGATGCGCCGAGTTGCACGTTGAAATTGACAAGATAATCCCGGATGTTGTCGATCACGTGTTTTGTGACTTGCGAACCACCCGCATTGTCCATGAAAATAAAATCATTTCGCAAAGCCGGGAATTGGGTTTTTACAAAGTCGGTATCCATGCTGTTTCAATTCATTTTGATGATAAAAAAATCTGTTGTGTGAAAACACCGGTTTACAACCCAAAAGGTTTATTGAAACCATTTAATGAATATATGTCAGCTATCTTGCTTTTTCGGCGTAAAATCATAGCGATTCGCGAAGGTGTTTAATGTTTTACTGACATTTTATTAAATTAATGTAAACTAATTTTACCCGGCAATAAAAATTAAATTTAATCCATAAAAACCCAATTATTATGAATTTAAAAACTACCCTCACATTTTTTTCATTACTTGTTCTTGCTTTGTTTTTGATGAACAATGTAAATGGCCCGGGTAATGCGCAAGGCATGGATTTTACCGGAAGTCCTATAAGTTCCGGGTCCTGTAATAATTTAGGTTGTCATTCGGGAGGAACATTCAATCCTGCCGTTACCATCCAGGTTATGAAAGACGCTGAAGTCGTTGATGAATACATACCAGGCGAAACCTACGATGTAAGAGTAACCATTACCGCCGGTAACGGTACGCCTTCGGCTTATGGTTTCCAGGCGGTTGCTTTGAACAGTTCCAATGCCAACGCCGGCGAGTGGGGTGATCCGCCAGCGGGAATAAACAAGCTGACATTGGCGAATAGCAGGACTTATATTGAACACTCGACGCCCAACATCACTAGCAATTCTTTCGAGGTTGAGTGGACCGCTCCTGCCGCAGACGCCGGGAATGTCACTTTTTATGCTGCCGGCAATGCCGTGGACGGCACTGGTACTTCATTAGGCGATCAATCCAACACCACTCAGCTTACGATTGCTGAAGGCGAACCGGTCAGCGTTCGCGTTGAGCCAACCCTGTCTGGTCTCTCTCTTTTCCCGAACCCGGCTATTGATGAAGTGACTATTAAAGTGAGCAGCCGAACCGGCGGCGCTTTTGGCCTGAAGATCATCGATGCCAATGGAAGAACTGTTCAAACGCATCAGATTGATCTCGCTGCAGGGCCAAATGATTACCGTTTCAATGTCGGCGACTTCGCCAACGGCCTTTACCTGATCCAGCTTTCTGACGGGAATGAAATGGTTACACAGACTTTGTTGAAGATGTGATTTTGAAAAAATAGTATCCTTAATATTCAGGAAGGAGTTCTCCAATGGTTTTGGGGGACTCTTTTTGATTTAACCCGGTGGCGGACAATGTACGATGCTCACATATTCAAAATACGCGGGAATAAAATCGGCATCCAGCGGGCATCCGTCCGGGTCGGTAATCCCTTGAGAAGCACACAAGCCAAAATAATTGTTCGTGAAAGGGGATTGAAACTCGCAAACAGGTATTCTGGCATTCCAGCTTTTATTCCTGTGTAAATAAAAATAGAGTTTGGAATTGTCATTTTTTATGGTCAGCCAAAAATCGGCAGGAATACCCAATTTGTTTGAGTTGATGTTATTTACAATTGGCAATGGGGAGCAAGACCTTGTTACTTTTCCATTCTGGCTATGATAAACTTCAGCTTTTAGTTCTCCGTTGTTTGATGAATTATACCCTATACCGAATCGAACCCAATCATTCCTGTCATTTTTGGTATTGAATAAATACACACTTACGCTTTGCCAGTTTTGGTATGGGGCAAATCCGGGAATATGTACTTCGATTTCATAACATCCATTTGTCTGAAGCGGATGTACAAGAAAATTCTTTATTTCAGGAGATTCTTTCGGTTTTACCCAATAATCCCCGGGGAGCGTGTACATTACAAGAGGGCCATTGCCTATCCTGAGATAATTCGTGTCGGGGTCAAATAATTCAAACCCTTTTTCATACAAGTCCTCAATAGTTTTCATCTCAGCAAAATCAATACGTTTGTCAGTTTTGGGTTTGAGCCATTCATAACTGAAAATGACACATCCTATCAGTAAAATTCCAATGAGCAAGGCTGAAGCAAGAGACCTTTTGTTAAAAAAACGTATTTCCTTTCCTGCGCTTTGAGAAGCACTACCCTGCTTTTCCAGATGGTCAACCCAATGCTGGAAAGTATAAAGCGTTGTTGGGTCTTCGTTTAAAACGTAGTTGGAAAATTTGTCGAGGGTTTTTGTTGCTGTTTTTCTATCTCCTCCTAAAAAATCCCGGACGGTAATCCACGTAATCGGCTCATAATCGGGCAATGCTTTTCCAACACTTTTACCAATTTTTTCACAATAAGCCCTACTCAGGACAATTGTTGTTTTTCCAATAGCCTTTAACCAAACTGCCTGGCGAAGTAATTTGATGGACGCTTCTTTGTTCATAGTCGCACTTCGTTTTCCTGACCAGGCCAATCTCACCGATTCACCAAATTTAAAAAAAAGCACACTTTTTACAACTTTTTACAACTTCATACTTACACATTTATGCTATTCTTTCATAAAAAAAACCTGCGCCACGCGAAAACGAAAGCTGATCGCCACTTTTTTCAAAATGCTGACTTAGCGGAAACCGGGAAAATAGAAGCGTATTCCTTTTAAAAGATCACACATATACAATTGTTGGATTTGACAGAATATTACTGGTTAATTTTAGGTACAAACTTTCTCGCAATCCCATCAACTTTTTTAAACTTCCAATTACCGGTTTTCAAATCGAATTTTTATTGTTTTTACAATGACTAAAATGACCTGTAACCTGACATGTATAACTACCGAAACCCCGACCTTAAAATTTTAATCAAATCAATTTTTTAACTCAAAAAACTTCAAATCATGAAACTAACAAAAGCGTGTTTTTTCTCAATGCTGATCCTGGCTTTTATCTTTACAAGTTGCAACAAAGAAAAGGTGGAAACTCCAACACCGCAGCAAGAACTAAAGATCACCGATATCAAAATGCCTACTTTGAGTGGGAAAAACATCGTCCGGCCTGAAATCCCGCCATACACCGGCGGAGATACCGAAACTGCCGATGCCCGCGCCGTCATCCAGGTATCGCCCGGCACTAACCAATTGCAGGACATCATCAACGGTGCAAACAATAACGCTACCATCCGATTACTGGCGGGTACGCACACGGAAGATGCTACCCTCGTGATCAATCACAAGATAAAACTGACCGGAGTGAACGGAGCCGTCTTGTCTTTGAATGGTGATTTTGGTTTATTGGTCAGTGATGCCAGCGGAACCAAAATAACCGACCTTGAAATTGTAAACGGGAGTACAAGTCTCCTTGCCATTGGTGTTGAAAACTCTAACCAGGTTGAAATAAAAAACAATCATATTTCCGGATTTTTACACACAATAGCGCTGGAGCAGGCCAATCATGCGAAGATCATGTCCAACACAATCGTAGGAACAGATCCTGGCAACGGGTTGGGGGTAAGCGTAATAAATGGGGATCACGTTAATATTAATGGCAATGATATTTCCATCAATTTATTTGGAATCTGGGCTTGCGACAAAAAAGGAAAATGTATCAATAATACTACTCACAATAATTTTGTGGGTATCATTCTTTGCAAAGTGCCGGATGGCAGCTTTCCGCTGGGAACCGGAACAGGTGGTTCTGAATTTCCGGGTAATCAATGGAATGTTACCAATAATACTTCAAATGACAATTTCTGGGGTTATATGGTGATCGATGGAGCGAACAACAATACCCTTTCCAATAATAGCGCTGATAATAATGCAGTCGTTGATATGGAGTTATTCACCGATAGTTTTTTGTTCGGTTTTTTAACCCCGGCATCGCATGATAATAAAGTAAATATCGGAGGAGGAGGAATTACTGTTGTTGATTGCGGAAATGATAATGTGGTACACGGAGGAACTCCGCTTCCAGGCCCTTGCAATTAAGCAAATAATATAAACTCCCAAGTATTATTCGAAACGCTCTTTCAACTATTGGTTGGAAGAGTGTTTTTTTAACCCTTATACTGCTTCTCCGCCTCTGTGCAACGCTGTGTTTTATTATTTTGAACCACTACTTTTCAACTCACCCGCAAAACGATCTTCCCAAACTGAAGCCCATTGTCCATTCTTTCAAATGCGGCAATGCCGTCTTGCAGGTCAAAAACGCTGTCCACGACGGGGATGATCTTGTGGCGGTTGACGAAATCGAGCATGGCTTTGAAATCCTCGTCGGTTCCCATTGTTGTGCCGAGGATGGAAACTTGCTTCCAAAAAATGATCTGCGGGCTGAGGTTCTGTATTTTTCCCAGGCTGCCGCCATAAACCGCGATCCTGCATCCCGGATTCACAATCTTTAAAAAATTGGAAAAGCCTGCTCCGCCTGCGCTGTCCACGATCACATCAAAACCTCCGGCTTGTTCTTTGAGTGTTTCCGGCCACTCCGCAGATTTATAATTGGCTCCGCCTTTTGCACCCATTTCAATTGCCCGGTCGATCTTGTCCTGCGATCCGGAAGTGACATAAACCTCAGCTCCGGCAGCCAAAGCAAATAGAAGGGCCGTCAATGCAACGCCGCCACCTATGCCGGAGATCAAGACTTTTCCCCCTTTTTTCAACTGGCATTTGGTGAACAAGGCGCGATATGCCGTTACTCCTGCCAGAGGCAAGGCGGCTGCCTGTTCAAAACTCAGGTGAGCAGGTTTGTCGTGAATTTTCGATGCCGGTACGAGCACGCGTTCGGCAAAAGTCCCATGATCCGGGAGGCCAAGAATTTTAAAGCTTTTTTGTTGAAAACCGGGGTTATCGCCCCAGTTCATACTCGGATTGATGATGACTGCTCTCCCTTCCAGTTCACCCGCCCCATCGGAACCCAAAATGATCGGAAAACGAATCCCAGGATACAACCCCTGCGTGACATACACATCGCGATGGTTAAGTCCGGTAGCTTTGATCTGCACGACTAATTTGCCATCTCCGGGCACCGGGGCTTCAAATTCCCTGTATTTTAATGGCTGTTTTTCTCCTTCAAGGACGAGGGCTTTCATTATGATTTGCTAATTTGGTATTGCGGTGTTTTGGTGTTATGGTGTTATGGTGTTATGGTTTTGTGTTCACCGTTTTCTGTTCATCATTTTACATGGTTGGGCGATTCACCTGCCAAACATAGCAAATTGCCATGAGTATAAAAAACGATATAAAAATCGGAATTACACAGGGTTATTAATTTTATTACTTTCGTGATTTAATGGCAAATGCAAAACCGGAATTCTACAACGTGACTCTTTGGTACGAAATAAAAAACATCGACGGGATCGACACCCCTGCTTTGGTTGTTTTCCCGGACAGGATTCAGATGAACATCCGCGAAATGATCCGGGTAGCGGGTAGTCCTGCGGCATTGCAGCCTCATGTGAAAACCTATAAGATGGCAGAGGTGGTGAACATGCAAATGGCTCATGGGATTACAAAATTCAAATGCGCAACCATCGCAGAGGCAGAAATGCTGGGAATCGCCGGGGTAGAAAAAGCGCTGCTGGCGTATCAGCCTCTCGGCCCGAAGATCCAGCGCCTGCTCAAGCTGGTTGAAAAATTTCCTAAAACCCAGTTTGCTGCACTGGTTGACAACCCCTTTGCGGCGCAAGCCATTTCAAAATCCTTTGCCGAAACCGGCAGGGTGCTGGACGTTTTCCTGGATCTGGACGCAGGTATGCACCGCACCGGCATTCCCGCAGATGATAAAGCTTTTGAATTGTACCTGTTTTGTAAAGCGCTGAAAGGCATCAACCCGGTCGGATTGCAAGTTTATGACGGACATATCCGCGATTCAGACCTTAGCCTTAGAAAATCAAACTGCGACGCATCTTTTCAACCTGTGGAAGCTTTGTCTCGGAAAATTGAAAAGCTGGAAGGCCAGAAGCCGACGATCATTGCCGGAGGATCACCGACTTTCCCCATACACGCACAACGGCAGCATGTGCTGAAAAGCCCCGGCACCTGCCTGCTCTGGGATTGGGGTTATGCTTCGTTGTTTCCGGATCAGCAATTCCAATTTGCTGCACTGGTGGTCAGCCGCATCATTTCAAAACCGGGAACAGACAAAATCTGTGTTGATTTAGGCCATAAAAGCATTGCATCCGAAAATCCTTTTCCGCGAGTTCATTTTCTAAACCTGCCTGATGCTAAACAGGTTGGCCACAGCGAAGAGCACCTCGTTTTGCAGGTTGAAAACAGCGCTGACCTTGAGATCGGAAAAGTCCTTTATGGCGTTCCGAATCATATTTGTCCGACCTGTGCGCTTTATGAACGGGCTTATGTCGTTGAGAATGGAA
>CAZKDA010000222.1:0-7741 GCA_964551455.1 uncultured Saprospiraceae bacterium | reverse complement strand
GCGAGATGCTTAAAATACCGGAAGGTTATTTTTCGGTTTTTATTGACAATCTCTTTCTCGAAAGGATTCCTTGATTTTTGATACTTCAATATCATTTAAAAAACCTTCAATGAAATGCGTTCTATCTTTAAGGCCGGGTAGAATATCAGAGATATTCTTTTCACCAAAATATTCGAAGAAAGTTGACGGAGGTACTCCTTTTGCCTGGAAGTTTCCAGAAAAACTGACAGTTACTTTTCCATCAAGGAAAACTTTGCCTTTGAATTGCCGTCTTGCCAAATATTGAGATTGAGAGAATTGAGCATCTACTATTTTCATTGGTGGTATATCATATTTATATGATTCAGTAGTAGTTACTTTCCTGGTAAAATTGAATTTTCGTGTATTAGTAATTTCGACAGACCTATTGAACTCAGTACCAAATGCTCCACCGGCAGCCTTGTTGCCAAACTTAAGAGCTGCCGTCACTTTTGAACTAGACTTAATTATGGTATTGAATTCTATCGTTTTTCCTTGTTTAAGTTCAATTGTAATGGAATCATTTTTTTCAGTTATAGCACTTTTGCAATTCGCATATTCAATTTCTACAATTTTTTCATCACCCGGAATCTTATTGATTTCATAGTCTGATAAAATTAGTTCGCTATCATAAATTTCAAGTGAATTAACTTCCACAATAATTTTATCAGCTGATAAGGTTGACCACACCGATCCTATTCTTTCTACCGTTTCCTCTTTTATTTTTTCAACTAAGATCTCATCAAGAGAAATACTTGGAGGTGTTTCTTCTATCGTTTCTAAGCTCATGGTGTCTGCCGAACTAAAGATTGCACTTTTCCAATGAATATCTTCTTTACATGTGCATTTGAACACCATGTCATCCTCGTTCACCTCAATTTCATTAGGATAAGTCAGTCCTCCTATCCGCTTACCGCCATCTTCTTGAAGTTCATTAAGAAAATCATCTCTCTTTTCTTTTAGTCTTTCTTCGCATTCCTCTTTTGCAATTTCTATCGTTTCCTGCCAATCTGATTCGACTTCAATAGTTTTTGTGTTAGTTTCAGAAAGAAATATTAAGTAAGGACTTATTATTAGTAGGAGTACATTTTTCATTTCTCTTGTTTTAATAGATTTAGAGTTTGCACAGGTATAATGTTGTTTTATTTTTTAGAAAAATTCATAAAAACATATACTCGAAATGGCTCGATTCGGAAAACTATCTACGCCTGTCTCCCAACGATGGACAGATTTTCGAATAGTTTAAGTTAGCATATTTACAACTGATACTTCACTTTGAAATATACCCGTCCGCCAAATACCGTTTGCTCGGTTTCGCGGTATAACTCTGCGGATATAAAACGATTTCGGCGCACATTAGTATTCAGATTAAACAGATTTTCAACTCCCAGGGAGAACATAAAATGCTTACCCAATTTTTTTTCTATTGATCCGCTTACCAAAGTTTCATCATATATATTTCCACGCCACAGGTAAGTCACCTCCGAAGCAATCCAGCCATTGAACTTTTTGATGTACCAACGCGCCTGTGCCGTTGAATTGCTGTTCCATTGGGGCGGCAGACTCGGTTGATCGCCAAACTGCCAGGTTTGCCGGCTAATTTGAGTATGTAATGCTATGAATATTATCTCACTTTGTAAAATATCTCTGGCATCTACCCGAAAAATCAAATTTGAGTTTTTTAATTTTTGATCTGTAAATAAAGCCTCACCGTAGGAAGAAGATTGACTATAATATAAAGAGGGAGAAATTCGAACCCCTAGAATCTCTCTCGTAGTACGAAGCTCGATGCTGATCTCATTGAAGTCGCGCTCCGAGACAAGGGTATCTACATTGATGCTGCCTCTTGTCTTTTGTCGCCATTCGTAGTGGATTGGTTTATACTGATATCCTATTTCTGCATTGGAGAAATTTCCTTTTAGCCTGGAAAATTCATCCCATCCGGCAACCCAATTATGGTTACGAATGACCGCTGGATTTGAATTGCCTGCTATAGCGTATGTCAGGAGGTTAATCGGACGCGCAGTGCGCCATAGGTAAGATTCATCCAACCAATTCGCATCAGAGGTATATCTCAGGAAGAGATACTGATCTCGGTTTAAATGATAGCGAATTACAGTCTGTGCGTACCATCTAAATCGATGATTTCCTGTAAGTACTTGATCGCTTTGAAAAAGAGAGCCACCCAGTTTATTTGTTAAGCCAATTTTCGAAACTTTCATTTTATGTTCCAGAAAGCTGGTAGCTGTGTGCGTTTCATACGCCTGATCCATCTGAAACACACCTCCATCCGAAACGATCTCCTCCGGATCACTCACATCCGACATGGATGTAACATTATAACTGGCGATCCAGGTAGTCTTCTGGTCTAAGGTGTTCCATTTGCGTTGGAGGGAAGCTCCGACATCGAAATTCTGTACATTGCGATTGAGCCTGTACCGCAGATTTCCGTCTTGCGGATCTGGATTGACGATGATGTCATAAAACATAGAGTCAGCCCCAAAATCATATTTGGCTGGGTTTTCATTCATCCCGGCTTGTACACCGGTTTGAAATGTCCAGGAGGAATCGATTTGCCATAAGGCATGAGCAAACAGTGCAGCATTTGTGTTACTATATTGATTCTTCCATTGACTGAGGCGAGAAAAGGCGGGGGCTAATTCTATAGTCCCGTTTTGATTGGCAGTATTATTATCGTGTGCAATATGCGAAGATGCTCTCAGCGTCAGATTTTTCCGTGCGTTATATTTCCATGACATCGAAAACAAGCCGCTATGAATATTAACATCTTCATTATTCCTTTCTCCCCATAAGGGTTCCGATGTAGTTACATTAAAATGAATCTGCTCAAATCGTCTTGCGGAGGTATGATTACTGTAGCGTGCATAAAGATTGATCTGGGAACGATCATCTTCGTATAAAGCATTGTAAAAGGCATAAGCACCCTGATCTTTTTCAGAAAGATCAGGGTTAAGCGGAACGGAGAATTTAGGTCTTTGTCCTACAATATTGACTGCTCTTTTAAACTGATTCGTGTTGTCATAGACTTCGAGGAGAAAATTGAGCTGTGGCCGGTGGGAATCTGCTATTTGCGAAAAAGCTACTTCAGCCGCATGATTCCAGCGCATATCGCCAGACCGGATAACAGAAGCGCTACCCTCGATTTCACCGTGATTGCTTAGCCGTGATTGAATCTGTCCCAACAAAGAAATATTGGGACTCAGCACCAGGTCTAAGTTCATCTCCTGGTCGATTTGGTCAGCTTCCGGGTCATCAGGAAATAACTGAACAGTGGACAGGTCTTCTTTTTTAACGACCCGATTGACCATATCAAACTGGTTGCGGGCAGTACTTTTACCACTCAGCAGGATTTGACCAACCGGTTTGCCTTTATATTGCACACGCCCCTTTTCTGTGACCTCAATACCTGGCAGATCATTGAGCAAATCTTTCAGGTCTCTATGATGCGGTTTTCTGAATACACTAAGATCAAAACGTATAGAGTCTCCTATAACCCGTACCCCTTCATTTTTTTCGGATACGATGACCTCGCCTATATCATAGTCTTTTGAATACATCCATAAGGTGTCGATAGTTTGTTGACAGGAAAGGGTCGTATCGATTGGCAAATAAGACAAGTGACGTACTTTCCATATTATAGAATCCCTTCCTTTACAATCACAAGTGGAAATGCGTCCTTGTTCATCAGATGTGGCAAAGGAAATATTGCCGTTTCCGGCAACCGGAACGCACTGTAGCGTCGCAAACGGAATCGGTTGTCGGCTATTAAAGTCAAGCAGATACGTGGTAGGCGGCTGAGCGTAGGTCATCGATACTCCGGCTAAAATTCCAATAATTATTACAGCAATGCGCATCGATTTGCTGTAATAATTGACCATAAGAATATAGTTTTTGAACAGTTGATAATAGAAAGAAAACAGACCTGTCAAAGGGTACTTCGTGAAACCCGGACATTAAAACGACTCCACACATTCAAAGTCAGTACTGCTGATGAGATCGGTAAACACATTCATAAACTCGCCGGTATTGATATCAGTCGTTCGCTTGACTTTTGTCCGGTCAATCTCCTGGATTTGTTTTATTCTGCCGGCTAAGTCAGAGCAAGATGAAGTTTTAAAATCCAACAACATCATGCGCTGCGTACCAATAGATGCCTCGACGACCAGCCCGGGAATTCCACGGATCAACTTTAGATTATGAGCGATGGGGGTATTGGAATCAAAAATGACATAATCATTAGAATTTTCCTTCACTGCTTTAAAATACCGGTCATCAGCATTTTCATAAGATATCGGTCCTGTTATTTTCCAACCATCCAGATATTCCGGTTCTTGTACAGTAAAGCATTTTTGTACAGTCTTCGTATGATAAAAAAAATCAACCGATTCCTGCCCTATTGCCCGAATAATTACTTCCGGTTTGGCCGTTACAGATTCTTTTCCCCCGCAAATATGGGCGATGGAGTCAACCTGTTCAAAACTATGCGTTGACGATTGAGTTATTTTATATATTTGTTTAGTCTGGCTAGCCGCTTTAGATAATTTCTTTTTCATTTCCAATGGTAATTCTTCATTTGTAAAGTCTGAAACAAGGCTATAGGTAGCAGAGAAACATTGTTCGTAAATCGCGGTATGCTTTACTCCGGTTAGAACTAAGGTGATCAAACATGCGAATATGCATAATGTAAGCGCTTTGGGTAAAAAATTAAGATTCGTCATTAGCTTTAAATTCAGTGGTTAAGAAATTTTGTCCTTCATATTTTGCTGGTTGTGCAGTTGCGCGGATGAGGTGCCATGCACAAGATAACAAAAAGAAATTATTCCCAAAAAAAGAGCGTGAAATTATTGCATTGTTATTTTTGAGCTGCGCTGAATACTTTGTAAACTAAATAAATTAATAAAACGTGGTTTTGAACTCACCCCCTACCTTCGCTTCGCTCGGTTTCCCCCTCTCTTGCAAGAGAGGGGGATCAAGGGGGTGAGTTCGAAATGGAAAATCAAATGTCAAAAAACTTACTTTACATAGTACTGAATTTCTCACGTAAAATGCTTCAGCATGATCACCTCTTTTTCGGTGAGGTGGCGGTAGCGCCTGCTCACCCCATCTTTTACTGCCTTTACCTCTTTCCAAAATTTATTTGCTCGCTAAGTGCTGCGGCACTTATTGCGGAAAAACGGCTAGTCTCCCGACTAGCGATTCATCGTAATTATAACTTGCAGACAGGTCGGAGACCTGCGGGAGCGCTACAGCTTTTGTTACGTCGCTTTTCTTTTTCATGAAAATCATTTCGCAAGTCAGAGACTTGCGGCTATTTCGGCTGAAGTTTTAAAAACTTACCGAGCAATGAAGACTTTGGAGCAACAGAGGTGTGTTTTTTGTTTAATTAATTTGGTTAATAAACTGTGATACAGTTTTCATTTTTAACGCCTCTTTCAAAGCAACTTTCAGAATTTATAAACTTTGGATGGAGGGTTTTCACCATTTATTATTGCCGATGAGCTCAAAGTACAAGTTCCGGAACAGTTGTCGCTTTCACAATATTTTACCCCCATAAATGATTTGAATATACAACTACCTTCAGTGCAGCTACAATTGTATCTCTCGTTTTGGCTAATGAACTCACTTAGCGCTACTAATGGAGTCGTGTCGGCTTTGTCAACAATAGCTTTTGGAATACTAATCATTGCTCTCCTGCCGAACAGGCTAAGCATCAATTGGTAACAATCATCTTCTGGTTCGTTTGTAGCAATTAAATCTTCCAATTCATTTTCTTCAATAAAAGATTGAACAGCTTGCGCAATATATCCAACCTCAAACATTTCTTCAAATGCCATTGGCAGGCTATGGGCATGAGTATCAAATTGCACACCTGCTTCAGGATTGACAAACCCGCCAGTTTTCACAGTAAAAACAAAACCGGTGGGCATACCAAGTGGTGGAGTTCTGCTTTTTACTGTTTTATCACATTTTGTACAATTAGTTTTCATATTACAACAATGCTCTTTTCCTTTAATATAAGGATCGCAACCCGATCCTTCAGTACAAGAGCAACTGATGTCAATCACACCCCCTGAAATAGCGTGAATATTTCCATTTTCATCACGACCTATATATTGCCAGCCTGTTGGGGGAATAATACGTATATCGCTATTACCTATTTGCTGAATATCCGAACCCGCAGGAAACCATCCTGCTTCACCATGTAGTGGGTTGATAGTGTCTATACCTCTATAATTAGCCGTATTTTCGCCAATAAAATAGTCATCGTATAGCGATTTATCTAAGCTCTGTGATGTCGAACTTGTGTTTTGTAAATCTTTTTTACAAGAACCCCAAAGTAAGACTAAAAGAAATGATCCTGCAAAAACAAGTTTTTTCATCATGATTAATGCGTTTTAAATGTGATTCCCTACTTCTTTTTCCAGTGGTTTCGGGATCATCCCACTATCGAAGGTTTGTTGCGCAAAAAATATCGATAGTGTAAAATTACGAACATCGAATGATTCATTTTTGGTCAAAATCGTTCAAAACTGTTCAAAATCGTTCAAAATCGTTCAAAATCAATCATTTTTGATCTCAAAGAATTTCTGATAGATTATTTCCTGGTCAGCCGGAAGTACCAAACCGCTGGGAAGGTTTATGTCGTTTTTTTTCAGCCATCGTTTAAAAGTCGAGTAGGAAATCCCCAGTTCCTGTGCAATTTGTTGTCTAGTTTTTGGAATTTTGCTCTTAATATTTTCGGTGTTGTTCAGTTGCGCGGATGAGGTGCCATGCACAAGATAACAAAAAGAAATTATTCCCGAAAAAAGGAGCGTAAAATTATTGTATTGCAGTTTTGAATAGCGCTAAAATAGCTTGCAATATCGCGTGGACGCAGACCGGCTACTCGCCCGGCGATGAATACGAACTGGAGGATGTGTTGAAGGAAAGGTCAGGGAAATAGTTTTCTCAAGATGAAAATAAATGACGATCCCGGATTTTCGAAGTTGAAAATCCGGGATTGTTGTTTTGTGGGCAACTCTGACAATTTTAAAAATCAGCCAAAATTTTGTGT
Source organism: uncultured Saprospiraceae bacterium (assembly GCA_964551455.1). Lineage (GTDB taxonomy): Bacteria > Bacteroidota > Bacteroidia > Chitinophagales > Saprospiraceae > JAHDHW01. Next base: position 648 of record CAZKDA010000222.1, on the reverse strand, counting down.
ATCTGGTACTTATTTTCCATTGTACTCATCCTTTTTCCATTTGAATCCCGGCCCTACGCCTTTTTCAGCGGCGCTTAAATCTGCGGAAGTAAAACTGCCGGCAACGCCATCCGGGTATTCGATCCTCGCTGAGATTTGTTTTAAATATCCGTCATGATTGAACTGAATCGAGGTATAAGTGAGCTTTATATCCAGCGATTTCAGTTCGTTTTTTACAGCAGTCAGATCGTCAGAATTGTACTGGTTGGTGAATACGAGTTTTATTTCATCTTTGGTTATAGTATTCAATTCATTTATTGTCTGCGCTTGCAGCATTATTGAACAGCCGGATAAAACCAAGATGCCGATGAAGGTTTTAATAAATTGCTTCACGATAAAAAAAGGGGGTTAGGTTTGGAAATTATTTTGTCGTACCCAAGATACAAAAAAAATCCAGGTTATTTCCATTGCCTTTTAAATCTTAAATAAGCCCAAAACTGTCCAACTATTAGCCAAAAGCATAATAAAAACAATATAAACACCCGATATTTGGCGCTCATGTAATCAACAGCGATTCTATTTCTAAAAAGTATATTCGTAACCTCAAAGAATATAAACATGGAAATACCAAATTTTAACCCTTTATGAAATTGAGTTTGCATATTATAT
>CAZKDA010000221.1:0-7815 GCA_964551455.1 uncultured Saprospiraceae bacterium | reverse complement strand
ATGCAACGCCTTTCGCCAACCGCATTTTTCAAGGTGAGGAAGATACGTTTTACAAACTGATGTTTAATGAAGCCATCAATAGGATCGATGCAGCGCAATACGATCAAAAAAGGATTGTGATCAAAGGTTGCAGCAATAAACCCGTGCCGCCATCGGCTTATGTCGAACTGACCCGCAAACTGCAACCTTATGCTCAAAGCATCATGTACGGCGAGCCTTGTTCTACCGTTCCGATTTTTAAAAGACCCCGGATCATCGACAAGAAAAAATAATGGCATCCGCCTCTCCGTTACTTTTTAAGATCACCTCAATACCGCTTTAACCCTTTGAACTCCGGCTGTTTTTTTCGGCATAGAATTATGTCATGTTTTATTATTCACCTTTCAACTACACCAAATTATGCTCCGCTCTGTCTCTGCCTTCGCCATCGTCATCATCGCGCTCTTTGCCATTTCAGTTTTCACTGCCTCATCGGATGAGCCACAAAACACTAAATCGAAGACTGGTTCTGCGGATGCTTCCAAATTGCCACAAAAAGTAAAAAGCATTTCAATCGACAAAGCATTTACATTTGCCGGTGAAGAAGTGCCTGTCTCCAATTTTGATGTTTATGAAAGGCTTGATCGCGAATTGTTGCGCAATGCTTATTTTCATTCAAATACTATTTTGATTTTGAAACGTGCAAAGCGATATTTCCCTGTGATCGAAAAAATCCTGGCGGAAAACGGAGTACCCGATGATTTCAAATATCTGGCTGTTGCCGAAAGCGACCTTGGCAACGCGGTGTCTCCTGCCGGAGCAAAGGGAGTTTGGCAATTTTTACAGGCTACAGGGAAATCCTTCGATCTGGAGATCAATGACGAAGTCGATGAGCGGTTCCACCTGGAAAAATCAACCGAAGCAGCTTGTAAATATTTAAAAGTTTTAAAACAGAAATTTGGAAACTGGACGATGGCCGCTGCAGCTTACAACATGGGCGAAACCAAGTTGTCGAAAGAAAAAACGCTACAACGCACAGACAATTACTACGACCTCAACCTCGGACAGGAAACATCGGCTTATGTATTCAGGATTTTAGCTTTAAAAGAAATTTTGAGCCATCCGGCTGATTATGGTTTTTTACTCGAAGAAGACGAAAAATACGCACCACTCAATAACTTCAAAACCATCCAGGTTGATTCCGGTATTGAAAACCTCGGAGATTTTGCCATCGAACACGGAACAACCTATCGCATGCTGAAGGTGTACAATCCCTGGCTCTTAACCGCTTCCCTGAGCAACAAAAGCAGAAAAACTTACGAGATCAGAGTTCCTAAGAAATAACTTTGATACCTCACCAGCGCCACCCCTTTAAACAAGGTTAATACTTTACTCCCATATCTTATCCTCGCAATAGTGAATTGTATCCCACGCCTGCCTGCATGATCCTGCCTGCATGATCCTGCCTGCATGATCGCAGGGCAGGATCATGCAGGCAGGCAGGGCTTCGACAATCTTGAATTGGTACGAATTTCATTCAATGACGGTGACTTTGAGCATATTGGTGCGATGCCTGCGGTGGAGGGGCATACTGGCGGTATTGACCACTACATCGCCGGTTTTTACTTCTTCTTCGCGGACGAGGATATTCATCACGTCCTGGATGGTTTCATCGGTGGTGGTGAATTTGTCGTAATAAAAACAACGGACCCCCCAGACGAGGTTGAGGGTAGCGAGCATGTGTGGCTGGTCGGAAAAGATGTAAATATTGCAATTGGGGCGATAGCTGGATACTTTGAACGCGGTGTAGCCCGAACTGGTCATGCCAAGTATAGCTTTGGCGCCTACCTCTTCGGCGGTTTTAGCGGCGTTGAAACAAACGGCGTCGGAAAGGAAAGTACGCGATTTCTTGCTGGGTTTCGGACGAAGGTCGCGGATGGAATAAGAGGCTTCCGCTTCGTCGATGATCTTGTGCATGGCTTCCACCACTTTTACAGGATGCAGGCCGGTGGCCGTTTCACCACTTAGCATCACGGCGTCGGTGCCATCCAAAACCGCGTTGGCTACATCGGTGATCTCCGCGCGGGTAGGGATGGGCTGCTTGATCATGCTGTCGAGCATGTGTGTAGCCACAATGACGGGCCTGGCCCATTGAATACATTTGATGATGATCTTTTTTTGCAGGATCGGCAGTTTTTCGATGGGCATTTCGATGCCGAGATCACCCCTGGCGACCATGATCCCGTTGGAAGCTTTGATAATCTTGTCGATGTTGTCGATGGCTTCCGGTTTTTCGATCTTGGCGATCACTTTGGCGCTGTGGTGTCGTTCCCGGATGCGTTTTCGGAGGTCTTTGATATCTTTTGACGTGCGTACAAAAGACAGCGCGATCCAGTTTACCGATGGCTGGGTTAAAATAAAATCGAGGTCGAACAGGTCTTTCTTGGTCAGGGAAGGGAGTGAGATTTTGGTGTTGGGCAAGTTTACACCTTTGTTGGAAGAAAGTGTACCGCCATAAATTACTTTCAGTTTGACCCTATCAACTCCATTGGTTTCGAGGACTTCTAAAACCAGTTTGCCATCATCGACCAGCACCAGTTCCCCGACTTTTACATCGCCGGCAAATTGCGGATAGCTCATGTAGATTTTCTCTTTTGAGCCGGTACATTCTTCGTTAACAAAATGTAAGATTTCACCTTTTTCAACCAACAGTTCATTGTTTTCAATTTCTCCGATCCTCAGCTTCGGGCCTTGGAGGTCGGCCAGAATGCCTACATGCAGGTTGTATTTTTCATTGATGTAAGTGATGTAATTGATGACGTTGAGGTGATCTTCGTGGGTGCCGTGGGAAAAGTTGAGCCGGAAGACATTTACGCCTGCCTGGGCGAGGGCCAGGAGATTTTCATAAGTATTGGAAGCAGGGCCGACAGTGGCTACGATTTTGGTGTTTTGATGTTTTATCATTGAGTTGGTGATTTGCGGATTTGATGATTTGATGATTTGATGATTTGGAAAGTTGGCTAATAACTTAATAACTCAATCAACTTATTCACCAGATCAAAAAACTATTTCTGAGCGATCTTTAAAAACTGCGATCGGAATTTCATGGAATGAAAAAGAGCAATTTTACAATAAAACCTAAAAGTACATTAAATGGAAGATTCCCAAAAAGCAACCAAACTATTAATACGAAAATTTATTGGAAATTCCCCATTAATTTCTACTTTTAGTAGCTAATTTTTTTTAAATGCTATAAGCGATAAAACTTTATTTTTGAAAATGTAATGCAAGTAAAAAAGTCAATAAAAACTTTGGTAATCATTTGACTTATGGTTTACTTTGCACTGCATTTGTAAACCCAGCCTGTCATATGTTATTCTTAGTGGTAATGCGCATTTCAAAGGGAGCCGGTTACCATGATCGAAAAAATAGGATAGGCATTAAAGTGTAAAAAAATATGTCAAACATTGCAGAAAGAGTTAACAAAATTATCATTGATAAGCTGGGGGTTGACGAATCAGAAGTTACTTCTGAGGCCAGTTTTACCAATGACTTAGGCGCTGATTCTTTAGACACGGTTGAATTGATCATGGAATTTGAAAAAGAATTCGATCTTTCCATCCCTGATGAACAAGCAGAAAATATTCAAACAGTTGGGCAGGCGGTCTCATACCTCGAATCGCAGATCCAATCGTAAAACTAAGTCTTGTATGCGCACGAAACTCAGCTATAATGTCAATTAATTGTTGAGTCAAATTATAAATCCACAAATTGGAAGCAAAGTTCTTTCGGTTTGTGGATTTTAGCTTTTGCTTGAACGATAATAACCATTTTTACAAATTTTCCGGTTGGCTGGAAAGCCGAAAAACTGGATTTAATTGTAAATACATTTTTCACCCGCTATAATCTCCACAAAGTATGAAACGGGTAGTCGTCACCGGAATAGGCGCTGTAACAGCCATTGGAAATAATATTAAGGAATACCTGGATGGCCTCCAAAAAGGCATCAGCGGCGCTAATCTGATCACCCATTTTGATGCTACCAATTTCAAAACGCGGTTTGCCTGCGAGACCAAAAACCTCGACGTAGAAGCTTTGATCGACCGCCGTGAAGCGCGCCGCCTCGACCCTTTCACCCAATTTGCCATGATCGCCGCCGATGAAGCTATGCAGGACAGCGGCATCGATGTGGAAAAGATCAACCTCGACCGCGCCGGCATTATCTTCGGTTCCGGCATCGGCGGACTGACCTCTCTCGAAGCCGAAATTGAAGAGTTTGCAAGGGGAAACGGCATTCCGCGTTACAACCCGTTTATGATACCCAAGATGATCCCCGATATCGCAGCCGGCCAGATATCGATCAAATTTGGTTTTCGGGGCATCAATTACGCTACCGTTTCGGCTTGCGCTTCTTCATCCCATGCGCTTGGAAATGCCTTTGATTACATCCGTTTGGGCAAAGCCGATATTATCATTTCCGGAGGCGCTGAGGCAGCGATCACACACGCCGGCATGGGAGGCTTTAACGCGATGAAAGCCCTTTCAACCAGAAACGACGACTATAAAACAGCTTCACGGCCTTTTGACCTGGATCGCGACGGCTTTGTCCTAGGCGAAGGAGCCGGTGCGCTGATCCTGGAAGAACTTGAACACGCCAAAAATCGTGGCGCCAATATCCTCGCCGAAATCGTAGGAAGCGGAGCTACCGCCGATGCTTATCACATCACCGCTCCACACCCTGATGGCCTGGGCGCCAAAAATGTCATGAACATGGCACTTATGGATGCCAAAATGAACCCTGAAGGGATCGATTACGTAAACGTACACGGCACCTCAACACCTTTGGGCGATGTGGCAGAGGTCAAAGCGATCCAGCAGGTATTTGGCACACATGCTTATAAAATGAATATCAGCTCTACAAAATCCATGACCGGGCATCTCCTGGGAGCTGCCGGCGCCATTGAAGCCATTGCAGGTATTTTAGCGATCAATCACAATTTTATCCCTCCGACCATCAACCACTTTACCGATGACCCGGAGATCGATCCTAAACTCAACCTGACCTTCAATGCCGCGCAAGAGCGAAAAGTCAATGCGATACTGAGCAATACTTTTGGGTTTGGAGGACACAACTCTTCGGTGATCTTTAAAAGATTTGAATAAAAAGACAATACTTCGTACAGTTCTTTACAATTAATTTTAGCTGGTTATCAGGTTGTAATTTTATAGCTGCACGAAGTATTTTTATAAAGTTTCTCCATTTTTAAAAATGGATCGCCCGACAGCTTAAAAGCTGTTTCGGCGCTTTTGATTTCGGCTCTTTTCATAAAAAAGAAGAACCTGAAACCTGGCTTTTGTTTTTTTTAAGGATGTTATGTCCATAATACCGACAGGTGAATGATCGCCTGCGGTATGAATTGTTGCAACCTGATAACTGGCGACAATTAAAAAGTCTGACCATTGAAAATCTTTTTCAGATTTTACAATTATTATCTCTCACCAGATAAAAATTTGGCAAAACGCTTAAAAGCGCTGCTCGGATTCACACCTTTCAATCTCAATCTTTTCAAACTCGCTTTTTACCACAAATCGGCCTCCGGTGAAAAACCTTACGCCATCCAAAGCAATGAAAGGCTCGAATATCTCGGCGACGCCGTGCTGGGAACCATTGTCGCCGAATACCTTTTCAAAAAATATCCGAACAGCGACGAAGGTTTCCTCACCAAGATGCGGTCGAAGATCGTCAAGAGAAAATCATTGAACAAAATCGCCGACAAAATGGGGCTGGATGTTCTATTGTCCGAATTCAACAGTACCCGCCTCAGCCGCTCCATGCTCGGCAACGCGCTGGAAGCTCTCGTCGGCGCCATTTACCTCGAAGCCGGTTACCCCAAAACCAAAAGATATGTAATTAATAAAATCCTGCGCGGATACCTGGATATTCACGAACTGGAGACTTTCGACGACAATTACAAAAGCCAGTTGCTCGAATGGTGCCAGAAAAACGGACAAACCGTGGCCTATAAAATGCTCGCCAAATACAAATTTGAAAAACGAGACCGCTTTAAAGTCGCCGTAATGATCGACGGCAATAAAATCGCCACTGCCGACGACTTCAACAAAAAAAGCGCTGAACAAACCGCCTCCGAAAAAGCCATGCACACCCTGGGCATTATCCCCGATTTTGAAAATGGCGATGATGACGATGATGAATGAGGCGGTATAGTTTTTCCCCTGATCGCTTTTCTCTTTTGTAATTTCGTTTCCGGTATTGTTTTGTCGATTGTATGGAAAGCACTATTTTCGGCGGGTTCAGGCATTTTTGATGCAAACTATTCCTTTTGCATTGAGCTTTTTTTTATTATGGTTTAAAACCACATCCTTTGAACTGGTCAGCACAACAGGTTCTCACAATGGCTCCGGATGCAGCCACTGCAAAACGTGGCGAGGCGCTTGCGACTTCCCGTGCATGGAAAAACCTGGAGACCAGCGAAAACGCGCTTTGGGGAGATTGTAAAAAAGGTAGCAGCGATGGCTTTTACCAAACCTGGATCGACCTTTCAACCCCTGCTTTCAAATGCAATTGCCCCAGCCGGAAATTTCCCTGCAAACATTCGATAGCTCTGTTATTGATCTTTGTCAGAACGCCGGAAATGATCGGCGCCACAAATGAAATTCCCACAGAAATCTCCGCATGGGTTGAATCCCGTAAAGCCAGATCAACCGAAAATCCCGGAAAAATTGTTGAAAACGCAGGCCAGGCCAAAACCAGAAATAAACGATTGACAAAAATGGCAGCGGGTTTTGAAGACCTGGACAGGTGGATGGGTGATCTCATCAGACAGGGATTGGCTTCGACGGAAAGCCAGCCAGGGAATTTTTGGCAAAATATCGCTTCGCGCATGGTGGATTCCCAGATCGGCGGTGTTGCAAGGATGCTGCGGGCTATGCCGCTGTTGCAAGCGGCCAATCCACATTGGCCGGAGCAGTTGCTGGCTCAGATCGGGCAGTTTTATTTATTGTCGAAAGGTTTTGAAAAACTGGAGCAATTGCCCGAATCCCTCCAGGCTGACCTGCTTTCTGTCGTCGGCGTGAATGTTAAAAAGGATGATTTGATGGTTTTGAAGGGAGTGGTAGATCACTGGATGGTTGTAGGGATCATCGAAGGGGTCGATGAAAACCTCAACTTCCGGAGAACCTGGCTTTATGGTGAAAAAACGCAAAAAACAGCGCTGATCCTCGAATTCAGTTTTGGCAGCGAAGGATATTCCAGCCACTGGATCACAGGGCAATGTTTTGAAGCAGAGATTGTATTTTATCCTTCCGCCTTTCCCTTGAGGGCAGCTCTGAAAGAGCATTTGGGCGGTGCAGTATTTCCGCAAAAAATAGCTGGCTACGATACCTTCGAGTCGTTTTTTGAAAACTACTCCCGCGCAGTTGCGGCTAACCCCTGGCTATTCGATTTTCCTTGCATATTGGAAGATGTCACGCCCGTTTTTCAAAACAAGCAGCTTTTCCTTGTAGATAAAACCAACCGAAAAATATCCGCGCAAAACAAAGGGATCAAAGGCTGGAAATTGCTGGCTTTGAGCGGGGGTAATCCCGTGGCGACTTTCGGAGAATGGAGTGGGGAAATGTTCGTTCCGCTTAGTGTCGTTGCATCCGACAACCGGATCATTGCCCTTTGATGCGCGGATACTGCTCCGCCAAAGATTGGATAGGGGATAGATAGGGGGATAAACACTCGGCAAGCCGAGTGCCGGGGATTGTTGGGGATAATTAGGTCAATAAATCCCCAACAACCCCCGTTCCGACACAGTCGGAACTACCCCCCTT
>CAZKDA010000220.1:0-7891 GCA_964551455.1 uncultured Saprospiraceae bacterium | reverse complement strand
GATCAGCGAATTTTTAAAAATTCCACCATCCGTATTGATTCAGGCGTATTAGTTGTGGTTCTTGATTTATGCGAAAACACAATGATTATTCCTGCTATTGTTTTATATACAACACCTCTTTAGCGGCTTTGATGATCTTTTCGGGATTGGGAAGATAAGCCTCAACAAAAGGCGCTGAATATGGAAGTGAAGTATCGGCGGAATTTACGCGGATCACTGGAGCATCCAGGTAATCAAAGGCATATTTCTGGATCTGGTAAGTTACTTCGGCGGAAACTCCGGCGAAAGGCCAGGATTCGTCCACGACGATCAGGCGATTGGTTTTTTTGACAGATTCCACAATGGTTTTATAATCCAGCGGGCGAATAGTCCGGAGGTCGATCACTTCGGCAGAAATGCCTTCTTTTTCGAGGGCTTCGGCAGCAGCCATGCACGCTAGCATCATTTTGTTGAACGAAACGATGGTCACGTCGCTTCCTTTTTTTCTGACGGCAGCGACGCCGATCGGCACGAGGTATTCCTCTTCGGGCACTTCTCCTTGCAGGCCATATTGCGTTTCGGATTCCATGATACAAACCGGATCATCATCGCGAATGGCAGATTTTATCAAACCTTTGCTGTCGTAAGGATCGATGCAGGAGATCACTTTCAATCCGGGGACATTAGCCAGCCAGCTTTCAAAGGTCTGGGAATGTTGTTGCGCCAACTGGCCGGCAGCGCCGGATGGTCCACGGAAAACGATCGGACATTTGAATTCGCCGGCAGACTGGGAAAGGGTTTTTGCAGCATTGTTGACAAGCTGATCAAAAGCCAGGACGGCAAAATTCCAGGTCATAAACTCTACGATCGGCCTCAACCCGTTCATCGCTGCTCCAACTCCGATGCCTGCAAAACCCAACTCCGAAATCGGCGTGTCAATAACTCTTTTCGCGCCAAACTCATCGAGCATTCCTTTGCTCACTTTGTAAGCGCCGTCGTATTCGGCCACTTCTTCGCCCATCAAAAACACGTTTTCATCACGCCTCATTTCTTCCGATATCCCCTCGCGGATGGCATCGCGCAAAGCTAGTGATCTTGCCATTTTAATTAATTACTTTTGATTTTCAAAAAGCCCAAAATTAATAAATAAAGGTACAATCAAGGTTTTACAGGCATAGTTTTTTATAACCTTCATTCATGTTTTTGTGTTTTTAAAATTACTATTTTCTCAAATCCTTGAAGGATACATACATTAATAAACTTAAAAGAACAATATCAGGATGATGAAAAATCTATTTTATCTCGCATTCGCAATTTTAACTTTCAACGCCTGTGGCGAAGGTGGCTCCGCAATGCAAAAAAAAGCCCCCCAGATAACCACCATATCCGGAACGATCAATATGGCGCCGTATCCCAATATCATCATCAGCGATGACAAAAATTTCTTTGAAGCGCAATTGACGAATGGCCAGTTTTCCATCTCACCGGAAATTGATCTGCCAGCCATATATACCGTTCATTATGGCAGAGAAAGAGCTAACATATTTATAAACCCCGGCGATTCCGTGATCCTGAATGCTGAAGGTCAACGGTTTGGATGGTCATTGACTATACAAGGCAAACTAGCCAGTGAAAATGCTTTTTTGCTCGAAAAGGTAAAACTGGACAGAGATCGCTTTTCTATGAAAGTCAAAGATTTTATGCTCGAAGAAGCTGAATTCATCGCAGCTATGGATTATACGCGAAAGCAAAATCAGTCAGAATTCGATAAGGCTGCAAAAGAAAAGAAATTCAACCCTGAATTTATCAGCCTGATGAACAAGGAAATCTTGTACGAATGGGCAACCGACAGGATCAATTACAAACAATATCACCAGTTTTATAACAAAGTAGAAGACCACCAACTCAGCGAAAATTATTACGATTTTTTAAAAGATATAACTTTCGACGACGGAACCTTGATGGGTTCTCCCCAATACAAAACATTTATCACCAATTATACCGGCAAGACTGTTCAGGAAAAAATTGATAACGATAAATCTATTTTGTTGAAAGACAATGGCGAGGCGCTTGCCAAGTTTGATTTTATCCGGGAAAGCTTCAAAGCAGAACCGGTCGTCGATTTTCTGTTGTATTCTGTGTTAAAACAACACATCCAATACGAAGGCGCCAACGGAACTAGGGAGCTCCTCAATATTTTCAATGCAACCAGCCAGAATGAATATTTCAAATCGGATGTTCAAAACGACTATTCCGTTTGGGCTGGCCTTGAAGCCGGACAAGCCGCGCCAACTTTCAAATACAAAGACATCAACGACCAAATGTATGATCTGCAAAATTTCAGGGGAAAATATGTTTACATCGATATTTGGGCTACCTGGTGCGGACCATGCAAGAAGGAAATCCCCTATCTCGAAGCCTTACAGGAAAAGTATAAAAACAGTGATAAAATAGTGTTCACCAGCATTTCCATCGATCAGGATGAAAGCGCATGGCGAAAAATGGTTACCGAAGATCAATTAAAAGGTGTTCAACTTTTTGCAGATAATGCGTGGCAATCCAGTATTGTGAGGGATTATAAAATTGCGGGAATACCGCGCTTTTTATTGATCGGCCCCGAAGGCGAGATCATTTCCGCTAATGCTCCAAGACCCTCTTCCGAAAAAATCAAAGCCAAATTGGAACATCTGCTAAAAAGCTGATCTCAAGCCAGTGCAGCGCCAAGTTGTTTAAGGTCAAGGCCGTTGAATGTTCCCGAACTCATCAGCAGGAGGTTGTGTTCGTGCCAACCGGCATTTTGCAGAAAGTCTGCCAGCGCATTATTATCGGTGAACACTTTCAGGTTTTTATGCTCAAATGCCGTTTGAATGTCTTGTTCAGAAATTTGCGGCAATCGTTTCATCGCCAGGGTGTGTTCGCTGAAAAACACCACAGCCTGATCCGCAGCCTGCATGGATTTAGAATATTCTTTCAAAAACTTTTTGTTCAGGCTGCTGAAAGTGTGTAACTCAAGGCAAGCCGTCAGTTTGCGGCTTGGAAACAGGCTTTTAGTTGCATCGACGGTAGCCTGCACTTTTGAAGGCGCATGCGCAAAATCCTGAATGACCATCGACTTATGGTTTTTATACAATACCTGCATCCGTTTTGCGGCTCCATTAAAACTTTTTATGGCTTCAAAAAATTGGTCTTCCGGAATATCCAGCGAGCGACACACCAGGAACGCGGCTTTGAGGTTTTCCATGTTGTGTTTTCCGAAAATTTCCAACGGAAAGTCCTGTCCTTTATATTTCAGCCAACATTGCCCGTTGGTCACTTTGAAGTCAAAAGCATTGTAAGCCAATTTTTCAAGCTCCGGGAAATCCTTCACGATTTTCAAAACCTGCTTGTCATTTTCATAATAAAACAACTGCCCGCCTTTTTCGATGCTTTTTACAAAATTGTAAAACTGTTCGACATAATCTTCAAACTCCGGAAAAACATTGATGTGATCCCATGCAATACCCGTAATGACCGCAGTGTGAGGTTTGTAATGCAAAAATTTAGGCTTCGGATCCAAAGGTGAGGAAAGATATTCGTCTCCTTCGATGATCATCACCGGCGCATCGGAAAGGCGCACCATATTATCAAAACCTTCCAACTGGGCGCCTACGAGGTAATCAAAATCCTTATCCAGAGATTTTAAAACATGGAGGATCATGGCCGTCGTGGTCGTTTTTCCATGGCTGCCGGCGATGACGATCCGGCGTTTTTGAGCAGCATGTTTGTAAATGTATTCCGGATAGGAAAGCACAGGGATTTTCAACTCCAATGCCCTCAACAATTCGGGGTTGTCCTTTCGGGCGTGCATCCCCAGTATGATCAGGTCGATATCCCCGGATATTCTTTCGGGATCCCAGCCCGTTTTTTCAGGCAACAGACCAGCGTTTTTCAATCGATCAAAAGCCGGATTGTAAATTTCATCATCAGCGCCCGATACGGTATGATGATTGTAATGTAAAGCAATAGCTAGATTGTGCATGGCGCTACCCCCGATCGCAATGAAATGGATGTGCATGATCTTTCAAATTGAATATCGGGCAAAGATAGTGAAAAACACCGCCCGGCTATCCGTAATTGGAAATACTATGCGTTCATTCCGGTTCGTTATACAACTAATTTGAACCCAGTTGATATTATTTTGTTAATTTTGTAGCTCTTTTCATACCATAACTAAAATAGAATGAAGACGAAATTCATTAAAAATTTGATCCCGCTGGTTTTATTGATCGCTTTCGTAGCCACTTTTTCTTCTTGCAACCGGGGAATGGGATGCCCTAATAATTTTTCAGTGGAAACCACTACAAAAGTTATTCATGCAATTCCGGGCATTATCGCAAACAGATAATTTCGCCCGTATTTTTTCCATGAACATTTAAGTTCTATTCGAAATGCTTGTGTGGTATTGCTGCACAAGCATTTTGATTTTTTATCTTCCCAGATATTTTCCTCTGTCTTTAATGGTTAAATTGCTGAAATTTGTAGCCTGAATTTCTGTTTGGAATTCAACATTTACCCTATGGAAAAATCAGCGATTTTTACAACTCGAGATGGCTCTCATTCTGTTTTTTCTGAAAAATATGGTGCGGATTACCATTCCAGGTTCGGCGCAATACGCGAAACCCAACACGTTTTTATTCAAGCTGCCCTGCACTTTAAAGCAGAATCGAAACAAGACCTTTCAATCCTGGAGGTTGGTTTCGGAACAGGACTGAATGCGTATGCCACTTTTTTTGAAGCTGAAAAAAAGAAGCTGAATGTCAGCTACTTTGCAGTCGATGCTTACCCGCTTGATATTTCGACGATCATTACGCTGAACTATCCATCGTTTTTCAACTCCAACGAATTTCAACCCCTGTTTTTAAAACTCCATGAAATCCCCTGGAATGTTCCGGCCTTTCTCAGCGAATATTTTCAGATTGAAAAACGCTTGTCTAAAATTGAAGACCTGGAGCTTTCACAACAATTCGACCTCATCTACTTTGATGCTTTCGCTCCCGATGTACAGCCCGAACTCTGGACGGATGCCATGATGGCAAAGATGTACTCATTGCTGATCGACGGAGGTGTTTTGGTTACTTATTGTGCAAAAGGTTCTGTGAAAAGATCGTTGAAAAAAGCAGGGTTTTTCGTGGAAGCGCTACCCGGTCCGCCAGGAAAACGCGAAATGACCCGTGCGATGAAAATGCCCTGACATGTTGCGTGTCTGGGATGATGGGGGATTATTCCGACTTTGTCGGAATGGGGATTTGGGGATTTACCTGCAAAGAAATATTACCCCCTATCATCCCCGTTGCGCATTCGCACGACTTTCCCCCACCATCCCCTTCAAAGAGTAAACGCCGCTCAACCGGGTTGAAACATACAATGTGGGTGTTCTTCAATAAATGGGCTGCCCGGAAATCAAAGATTCAAATGATCCAAACAAGGCAAAAGGTTTTACCCGGAGTCAAATTCAGTTTTTCCAGTAGTTTGTTTAAGAGAATAGATCAACGAGGATCGTTGATGGATGAAGAATAGAAAGTTCAAACTTACAAAACCGGCTTCGATATAGAATAATTTTTAATGTTAATTTTTTTGCTCCGACAGCAGGCGCGATTTAAATTGAATGACAGGGCTTTGAGTTTACAATAAAAAAAATGCTTTGCATTGCCCGGATTGATGTGAATAATTTTTTTGCTATTTTGGGCGGATTATCCACCAAAATGAAATATATGCGAAAATTAGCGTTGCATTGGAAGATCATCATCGGGATGATATTGGGAGTATTATTTGGGTTCATAGCTGTGCAATTTGATGGCGGCGATAAATATGTAACTTATTATATCAAACCTTTCGGGACTATTTTCATCAATTTGTTGAAACTCATCGCAGTCCCTTTAATCATTGTTTCTTTAATAAAAGGCATTTCAGACTTAAAAGATATTTCAAAGCTTTCCACAATGGGAGGAAGGACTATTGGAATATATCTTATGACTACTGTATTTGCTGTGGTAATCGGGCTGGTTTTGGTTAATACCATCAAACCCGGAAAGTGGATGAACAAAGAAACTATGGAAAAATTAAGGCAGGACTATGCCGCAAATGCTGATGAACAAATTGCACAAGCTAAAACGCAAGAGAAGCGAAAAGAGGAAGTCGGTCCTTTATTGCCACTTATTGAATTAGTCCCTGATAATATTTTCAAGTCTTTGTCAGAAAATAAAATGATGCTTCAGGTTATATTCTTTGTAATTTTTATGGGAATCGGAATGATCCTGATACCACCGGAAAAAGCCAAACCGGTTAAGGATTTTTTTGATGGTTTGAATGAAGTGATTTTAAAATTAATAGATCTGATTATGTTGACTGCGCCTTTCGGTGTGTTTGCATTATTAGCTGCATTAATTGCCGATGCGCCTTCTGTCGATATTATTTTCGGTTTATTTGGTTATAGTATTACACTTTTGGCAGGGCTTGCATTTCTTATTTTTGTTTTTTACCCTTTGATTGTTGTAAATTTTACCGGACGATCTTATACGAGTTTTTTCAGCGGTATATCTCCTGCACAATTAGTAGCCTTCTCTACCAGCTCCAGTGCTGCCACGTTACCCGTTACTATGGAGCGTGTCGAAGAACATTTAGGTGTTGACAAAGAAGTTGCGAGTTTTGTATTACCCATTGGCGCTACTGTAAACATGGATGGCACAAGCTGTTATCAAGCCGTTGCTGCGGTATTTATTGCCCAGGCCTTTGGTATGGAGCTATCGCTTGGCGCACAGATCGGCATAATAGTCACAGCGACCCTGGCTTCAATAGGTTCAGCAGCCGTTCCGAGTGCAGGATTAGTCATGTTAGTAATCGTCTTGGGACAAGCAGGAATCCCGGAAGCCGGTCTTGCCTTGATCTTTGCGGTTGACCGACCATTAGATATGTGTCGCACAGTAGTCAATATAACCGGTGATGCGACCGTTTCCATGCTTGTTGCGAAAAGTGTTGGTAAATTAGGAGAACCGAAAGTCAAGGAATGGGACGATCATTATCACAAAAAACAATAATCGGATTTTAGACTATAGACTTCAGACAATAGACTATAGACTATAGACTTTATTCAGATACTGGATACCGGACACTAATTTGGCATAACACCACATTAATTTTAAATTATAATAATGAAAACACGGATATTACTCACATTGACCATCCTGCTTTTTGCCGGCGGTTCAGTATATTTTCTGTTTAATAATATCAACCAAGTCCCTCAGCAATTCCCTGCGCCTACAGAAGGTTCTACCCAGATTAAGGAAGGCAGCGAAGATGGCGACAACCAGAAAAAACGTGAAGAATGGTTTGAGCTCATGCACCAGGCAGCGCCTGGTGTCAACTGGAGAGCGTTGGAATACCAAACCCAAATGCAACGACACCTCGAAAGAAAAGAAAGCAGAAATAATGCTTCGAGTCGAAACAACGAAGAAATCCTCGCCAACGGAAACCTCATCGGCGAATGGAGAGAACGCGGCAGCCGCAACCAGGCGGGCAGCGTATTCGTCACCGAATTTGATGCACAAACCGAAGAAATATACCTGATCTCGGCTGGTGGAACGCTTTGGAAAAGCAATATCCAGGGTACGAACTGGCAGGTGATCAACCAGGATTTCCGCTTCGGCGAAGAATTGTTGAAATTTATTCCTACGGATTCCGGGCGACGCCTCATTGCTACCATCGGTGAAGTTCCGCATTACTCCGACGATGATGGCCTTTCCTGGTCGGCTGCTTCCGGGATCACAATCAATGATAGCTGGGGCAGGTCGCGAAACTCAGTTGTTTTGGATGACCCCAATTATTCGATCTACCTGCTTTCAAAACCCAGCTATTGGGACAATCTTAAATTGTATAA
>CAZKDA010000219.1:0-8178 GCA_964551455.1 uncultured Saprospiraceae bacterium | reverse complement strand
GAATCGGGGCAGGCCGGGATTAGCCTGATAGTTTTCAAAAAGTTCCTGACCGCAGCCTGCCTGCCTTTAGCACCCGCCCGCCCGTGGCAGTCGGGCTGGTTCAGGCAGGCGCGGTCATAGTACGTTAGTTTATTGAAATAATGTCAAAGCGACCCCATAGCGGGTCGTACAAAAAAACCATCAAATGCCTCCGGATAATTTAAATGAATTATTTTTGAACATCATTACTTTTTAGAAGTATTCTAAATAGTTTTTTGGAACTTCAACCGAAGGGTTTTGTTCGGTAAATTCTGATAAAATCAATAGATTTGCAGCCGTAAAATCAAATGCCCTAATATGAGTTGGTTCAGCAATTTTCTGTCTTCATCCATTGGCCAAAAAGTGGTGATGAGCCTTACTGGTATCTTCCTGATCCTGTTTTTGATCGTACACCTCGCCGGCAATTTACAGTTGTTGATCGACGATGGCGGGGAGGCTTTCAACGTTTATGCGCAGCTGATGACCACCAACCCACTCATCCAGATAATTTCTTTCGGACTTTATGTTTTTATCCTGTTGCATACTATCCAGGGGCTTTTGATCTGGCGAAACAACCGGGCTGCCCGAAAGGTGCGTTATGCCGTCAGAGGCAAATCGGCATATTCACCTGGCTCCCGCAAAATGGCCTGGCTGGGCATTATCATTTTTGTATTTCTCGTAATTCACATGTGGCAGTTTTGGTTTCAAATGAAAATTGGCGCTCTGGATATGGTTCTCGTCGAACACGACGGCCATATCATAGAAGTCAAAAACCTGTACGCTCCGGTAGCGTTTGCTTTCAGCCAATGGTGGTATGTGTTGTTTTATGTCGTTTCGATGATCGTGGTCGGCTTTCACCTTTTCCATGGCTTTCAATCCTCTTTTCAAACCCTGGGTTGGGGACACAAACGATTTTCAAACATTATAAAAGTCATCGGGATCTTCTATTCCATTTTTGTGCCTTTGGGCTTCGCAGTCATCCCGGTTTATTTTTATTTTTTTAAATAATGATATTTGTGGAAACGGTGAACCCCGACAAGCCCCGACAGGTCGGGGCCAGTCGGGGCAGGCTAGAAACTAGCAACTTCTAACTAGCAACTTTTAACTTTGAAAACACAATGAAGATCAATAGCAAAATACCTCCCGGCCCGATCTCAGAGAAATGGTCGAAATATAGCGGCACCATGCCCCTGGTATCACCCAACAACAAAAAGCGTATGGAGGTGATCGTGGTCGGAACCGGCCTTGCCGGAGCTTCGGCAGCTGCCAACCTGGGCGAGTTGGGGTATCAGGTCAAATGTTTTACCTTCCACGACAGCCCGCGCAGAGCGCACAGCATAGCAGCGCAGGGCGGGATCAATGCCGCAAAAAATTATCGCAACGACGGCGACAGCGTCTTTCGTTTGTTCTATGATACGGTTAAAGGAGGGGATTACCGCTCGCGGGAAGCTAATGTTTACAGGCTGGCGGAAACCAGCGCCGACATCATCGATCAGTGCGTAGCCCAGGGAGTTCCCTTTGCCAGGGAATATGGCGGCTCATTGGCCAACCGCTCTTTTGGCGGCGTTCAGGTTTCACGTACTTTTTATGCTCGCGGCCAAACGGGGCAGCAATTGTTGCTGGGCGCCTACCAGGCTTTGTCGAGACAAATTGCCTCCGGCACCGTAAAAATGTACAATCGCCATGAATTGCTCGACATCGTGATCATCGACGGCAAAGCCCGCGGGATCATCGTCCGCAATCTGCTCACCGGAAAACTGGAACGCTATGCCGCTCACTGCGTCGTGCTAGCCACCGGAGGCTACGGAAATGTGTTTTACCTATCGACCAATGCGATGGGCTCGAATGCCACTGCGCTCTGGCGTGCCGTTCGCAAAGGCGCCTTTATGTCCAACCCCTGCTTTACCCAGATCCATCCGACCTGTATCCCGGTTTCAGGAGATTATCAATCGAAACTGACCCTGATGTCCGAATCGCTCCGAAACGATGGCAGGGTATGGGTTCCTGCAAAAAAGGAGGACGTGGAAGCCGTCCGCAACGGTAGCAAATCACCACTCGATATTCCGGAAGAAGACCGCGATTATTTTTTGGAAAGGCGCTACCCGGCATTTGGGAATCTCGTTCCCCGGGATGTGGCTTCGCGGGCTGCCAAAAAAGTATGTGACGAAGGTTATGGTGTAAACCCGACCGGGCTGGCGGTATTCCTGGATTTTACTACCGCCATCAAAAATTACGGCGAAATGGAGGCGCATACCCGCGGAATTCTAAACCCCGACGATGCTACCATCATCAAACTGGGTGAACAGGTCATTTCCGATGAGTACGGCAACCTGTTCCAGATGTATGAAAAGATCACCGGCGACAATCCCTATCAGGTGCCTATGAAAATTTACCCTGCCATTCATTACACCATGGGAGGATTGTGGGTGGATTACAATTTGGAAACCAATATCCCCGGCCTGTTTGCGCTGGGGGAATGCAACTTTTCCGATCACGGCGCCAACCGCCTCGGCGCTTCCGCATTGATGCAGGGATTGGCCGACGGCTATTTTATCATTTCCTCCACTATCGGCGATTTTCTGTCAAATGAAATTCGTACGCCGAAATTTAAAACCGATCTGCCTGAATTTGAAGCTGCAGAAAACGCTACGCGTGAACGCATCCAAAGCCTGATGAACGTCAAGGGCAAACAATCCGTTGAGCAGTTTCACAAACGCCTTGGCAAGATCATGTGGGATTATTGCGGCATGTCGCGTACTGCTGAAGGTTTACAAAAAGCCCGTCAGATGGTCAAAAACCTGCGGGAAGAATTTTATCGCGAAGTTTTTGTTCCGGGCACGCCCGATGAATTTAACCCCGAATTGGAAAAAGCCCTTCGTGTGGCTGATTTCATGGAACTGGGCGAACTGATCATCGTCGATGCAGGGCATCGCAATGAATCCTGCGGCGGCCATTTCCGAGAAGAATTCCAAACCGAAGAAGGCGAAGCCGTGCGGAACGATGATGAATTTGCTTACGTAGCGGCATGGGAGTGGCCGGATATATCAAAAGAACCTCAATTGCACAAAGAAGAATTGGTATTTGAAGAAGTGGAATTGAAAACCAGGAGTTATCAATAGGATGGTTTTTGCTTAATGTGTTGATGTGTTGATAACCCCGACATTCATGTCGGGGTCACAAGTTGTGTTGATACCGCCTGGGCGGCCTGTGTCGGCATCCCACTTATTCAGCGGGACTGATTTGATTAATCAAATTCCCATCCCCGTGCTGCCGCAGGCAGCGCAACCCTCATTCCGACACGTCGGAATCATCCCCCTATCCCCATGAACAAGCCAAAGCGGGTTTCGCATTCCACACCACCCTCACTTTTCATCTTCCATCCGACGTGTGATATGTTGCACGATATTGAAGCCGCTAAGAAATTCGCGCGACATCACCCGGATAACCGTATAAACCGGGATTGCCAGGATCATCCCCGGGACGCCGTTGATATGTGCCCCCATCAGGATGATGATGAAAATTTCCAAAGGATGCGCCAGAACCGAATTGGAGAAAATATAGGGTTGCAAAACAAAGTTGTCGAGCAGTTGTACCGCTGCGAAAACACTGACCACTTTGATGAGCAAAGGAAGCAATTCCGTGTAATATTCCATGTCGAGGTTGGAGGAAATAGTGATCAATAAACCGAAGGCGGCTCCGATCATCGGCCCAAGATAAGGGACTACGTTGATGATACCGGCAAAAAAGCCGATCAGCAAGGCATTCCGGATCCCAAGAATTCCCAAAAAGGTAGCCACAAAAAGTGTAATGATGGTGATCTGTATCAATATCCCCCCAAAGTACCGGGCCAGTAGTTTCGATATGCTTTGCAACACATTGCGGGTTTCGTTTTCGTATTGAGGAGGAGCGAGGGCAATGACAAAATTCGTGAACAGCCGCTGCTCTTTCAGGAAAAAGAAAGTGATGAAAATAATAGAAAAAAGGGTAAGGATAAAATTGCCGAAAACACCGATCATAAGATTGAAAAAGTTGCCGATCTGTGTTGGTTTAAACCAATTTTTCAGCGCTTCGGTAAACTGATCCGTTGCCGATTCATGGGGATACATCAGCCCGAATCTGTGCAAATGCTCGTTGAGATAGGTAAGCGGTTCATTCAGGGTTTGGGCGATCGCAACGTAGTCGATTTCAGCGAGGTTGCGGGCTTGTTCCACCATCAGCGGAGCAAACAACCAGATCAAAACGGTAAAGGCGATAAAATAACAGAGCATGGTAAGAAATGCACAAAAAGCAGGGCTTGCACTGAATTTTCCCACTTTCAGCCTGTTTTGAAAAACATGCATGAGCGGCTGGCCGATGAGAGAAAGCACCCAGGCGATCAGCACATAAGCCACGATGTTGCTAAAAAAATAGAAAAGCGCCGTTACAAGTAACAAGCTGACAACGATTGCTATATTCCTGCTTATGATCTTCATTCAGGATATTTTAATTTTCTAAAAAACCTTCGAGGACAGCCCACACGTTTTCTGCCACTATTTTGTGTCCTTCTGCGTTGGGGTGAATGCCATCCGGCAGGTTGAGGCTGGGTACGCCTCCAACTCCTTCCAGCAAGAAGGGGATCAACGCAGCATCAAATTCCTCAGCGAGTCGTGGAAATATTTGCCGGAATTCTTCCGTGTAATCCGCTCCCATATTCGGCGGCGCCTCCATGCCGGCGATCACGATTTCAGCATCGGGATATTTTGCAATCACCTGTTCGATGATATACTTTAAGTTTTTGTAAGAATCATCCGGATCAATCCCTCTGAGGGCATCGTTTCCGCCCAATTCGAGAATAAAAATGTCGATGGGTTGCCGCAGTATCCAGTCGATGCGGGTTTTGCCGCCTGCGGTAGTTTCACCACTCAAACCTGCATTGATGACTTTGTAGGGAAGGCCCAGCGAATCGATACGTTTGGCCGTGAGGCCGACAAACCCTTTTTCGGGGTCGATGCCATGCGCTGCACTGAGGCTGTTGCCAAAAAATAAGATCACTTTCCGTTCGTCAAGGGAACTCTGATCACTTTGTACGGCAGGTTTTTCAACTGTGGTATTGCTATCGTTTTGCTGCGTACCGGCATCTTCGCAGGAAAACAAAACCAGCATCCAAAGTATGGCTAGTGGTGCAGTGATCTTATTCATTTCAACGTTTTACGGGCAAATATACTATTCAAAAGCACTTAATCGCAGCGGTATTATACAAATCAGTTATCTTTGATAACTTTAAACAAACATACAGTATTTATGGACATCTCCGTGATCATTCCGGCATACAACGAAGAGGAAAACATCCACATGCTCCATCGCCGGCTTCAATCAGTACTTGAAAAGATAACACACGACTATGAAATGATCTTCGTCAATGATGGCAGCCGCGACAATTCTATCGAATTGATTAAAGACCTTGCCCGCCAATTTCCACAAGTAAAGTATATTGATTTCAGCCGGAATTTTGGTCACCAGATCGCCGTAACTGCTGGTTTGGACAAAGCCACTGGCGATGCCGTTGTAATCATCGATGCCGACCTCCAGGACCCGCCGGAGCTTATCGCCGAAATGTATGAAAAGCTCCGGGAAGGTTATGAAGTAGTTTACGCCAAGCGCAAAAAACGAAAGGGTGAAAGCCTTTTCAAATTATGGACGGCCAAGATCTTTTACAGGATTTTGTCGCGGATCACCTCTATTTCGATCCCCGTCGATACGGGCGATTTCCGGATCATTGACCGCAAGATCGTAAACATCCTCCGCCAGATGCCCGAAAAGAATAAATTTTTGCGTGGCCAGATCAGTTGGATCGGTTTCAACCAGACTTATGTCGAATATGACCGCAACGAGCGATTGGCCGGAGCAACCAGTTATCCGTTCGGCAAAATGCTTCGTTTTGCCCTGGACGGTATTACTGCTTTTTCCGATCTTCCGTTGAAGATCGTCACTTATTTTGGGTTCCTGGTTTCAGGCGTCGCTTTTATAGTTATGCTTTATGCGCTTTATTCAAGATTTATGACAGATAGCTACGAACCCGGCTGGACTTCTCTGATAATCAGCGTTTTATTCATTGGCGGTGTACAGATGATCGCTATCGGGATCATAGGCGAATACCTCAGCCGGATGAATAATAATATCCGCGACAGGCCGCTATATATAATCAAAGACAGCAACCTCTGATAAATTTTTATCATTTTTGCACAATTATTGATTTATACCTCGATCAGCAACCTGCAATGGAAATAAACATAACAATACTGGATCATCATGGTGATTTTTTTACAATCGAAGCAAACTAAATGAAACCCGAAAAAAAAGTTATTTTGGTTGAAGACAACCTGGCTGACGTGGAATTGACCAGGCTGGCATTTAAAAAGCTGGATATGCCCCTCGAGGTAGTTCACGTTTATGATGGCTACAAATTGATGGAGCTGCTCCGCAAACTTAACCTCGAAGAAATTGCCTTGATCATGCTTGATCTCAATATGCCTTCATTGGGCGGCCTGGATGTGTTGAAAATGATGAACAATGACCCGGAATATTGCAAACTGCCGGTGATCGTTTTTTCCACTTCTTGCAATGAAGATGATGTTTACGCCTGTTATGAAAACGGCGCCAATGCCTACGTCAGCAAGCCTTTCGACATCAACGAGTTTCACAAAACCATTGAGGCCATCGCTCACTTTTGGGGCGACATCAACGTGTTACCGACTTTTGACAAAATTAGCTAAGGGGCGGTTTATTTAAAAATCCGATATTCCGCTTCAGCCCTTCAAATTTGGTACGTTTCACTGCCGAATTTCTGAACACCTCTTTAAAAACTTCTTCCGTTATTTCTTCCCATTCTTTTTTAGACATGTCTAGCAACTTTTGGTGCGGCTCGAATTCAGGTTCGTGATGGGGTTGCGAAAACCGGTTCCAGGGGCATACCTCTTGGCAAATATCACAGCCGAATGCCCAGTTTTCAAATTTTCCGGCGTATTCATCCGGAATGGCGCCTTTCAGTTCGATAGTAAAATAGGAAATACACTTCGAGCCGTCTAGAATGTAGCCTTTGTCGGAAATCGCTTCTGTGGGACATGCATCGATGCACCGTCGGCAAGTGCCGCAATGGTCTCTTATAGGTGGATCGCTTTCCAGTTCCAGGTCAGTGATCAGTTCTGCCAAAAAAAAGTAAGATCCTCGTTTGGGGTTGAGCAACATGGTGTTTTTTCCCACCCAGCCCAAACCGCTGCGTTTTGCCCAGTCGCGCTCCAACACCGGCGCCGAATCGACAAAGCACCTTCCATGCACATCCCCCACATTTTCCCGGATAAATTGCAACAGTGTTTTGAGTTTTCGTTTTACGACGAAGTGGTAATCTTTTCCGTAAGCATATTTTGAAATTTTAGGCGCTTCCGGGTCTTTTTGTTTTTTTGGCGTGTCGTAGTTGTAGGCAAGGCTGATCACCGACCTGGCGCCCGGAACCAGTTTGCGGGGATCGGTGCGCTTTTCAAAATGATTTTCCATGTAGCTCATCTTTCCGTGCATTCCCTTGTTGAGCCATGCCTCTAAGCGGTGGGCTTCTTCGCTCATTTGTTCCGCTTTGGCAAAGCCGACCAGATCAAAGCCCAGACGGTAGGCTTCTTCTTTTATAAGATGGCTATACTTTTTTATGTCCACACCAATTAATTAATCCAATATCTGCAATTTAGCAAATTTGAGCATGATGCGGCGTTGTGGGTTGTCGATACCTTTGAAGAAGATGGTCGCCACGCGGTTGCCTTCACTTCCGTCGATACTGAGCACCTTTCCTTCGCCAAACTTGAGGTGTAGTATCTTCATGCCGGCCTGGATTGCAGTGGAAGGTGCGGGTTTGAAAGTTTCGGGATCGGCATGCAGCGTGGTATTCACCGCTTTTTTCATTGAGATGAAATTCCCGGATACTCTGGCGCCGGAGGCAACGGTTTCAACTTCCCTGCGGATCGGGAAGGTTGATTCCAGGCGTTCAATAGCGATCTCATCGAGAAACCGGCTGGCTTCGTTGTTCTGTTCCTTGCCATAGCGGTAGCGGCTGTTGGCGTAGGTCAGGGTCAGAAATTGTTCGGCTCTTGTGATGGCCACATAAAAGAGCCTGCGCTCTTCGTCAAGCCCTTCCGG
>CAZKDA010000218.1:0-8301 GCA_964551455.1 uncultured Saprospiraceae bacterium | reverse complement strand
GGCGATTTTTCAACCCTTGAAATTCTCAAAAAAGTTGACTTCGGTGTGTATCTCGACGGAGGGCCATTCGGTGAGATCCTTTTGCCTTTGCGGTACCTTCCTGAAGGCGCTAAACCTGGCGACGAGTTAAAAGTTTTTTTGTACAATGATTCCGAAGACCGGCTGATCGCTACCACCGAAATTCCGAAGGCGAGGGTAGGGGAGTTTGCCTGCCTCGAAGTAAAGCAAGTGACCGAATACGGCGCTTTCCTGGATTGGGGATTGTCAAAAGACCTCTTTGTTCCTTTCAAGGAACAGATGACGAAAATGCAGGTTGGGAAAAAGTACCTGGTAAAAGTTTATCTCGATGAAAAAACCGACCGGATAGTTGCTTCAACCCGTTGGCATCGTTTCCTGGAAGAAAAAAACGAAACGCTGATAGAAGGCCAGGAGGTTCAGATCAAAATAGCTGTTAAAACAGATCTCGGTTACAAAGTTATCATTGACGACCGGTATTGGGGAATCCTCTATGAAAACGAAATTTTCCAGCCCCTTTCAATATGCGAAACCAAACAGGCTTTTGTAAAAAAGATCAGACCTGACGGGCGGATTGATGTTGCACTGCAAAAACCCGGTTTCGATGAAACGGAGCGGTCGCGGAATGAAATATTGAAAAAACTG
Source organism: uncultured Saprospiraceae bacterium (assembly GCA_964551455.1). Lineage (GTDB taxonomy): Bacteria > Bacteroidota > Bacteroidia > Chitinophagales > Saprospiraceae > JAHDHW01. Next base: position 7,641 of record CAZKDA010000218.1, on the reverse strand, counting down.
GAGGCTCGGAACGGCTTTCTTCCTCTGACGGATAAAAGTTCGCCGGAGCGAATTTACGAGGAGATGCAAATGAGTAAAAAAGCCTTCAAAAGAGCAGTCGGTAATTTGTATAAACAAAGACTAATTGATTTGGAAAAGGACGGGATCCGGCTGGTGAATAAAAATAAAAACTCCTGAGCGAAATTTCGCGTCAGGAGCCTCCAGAAAAGTCTAAAATTAAGTCATAGGGTATATATAGAGAGAGTTCTTTAGAATTGAAGTATTCTGCGGACATCATCCTCACTGGCAATTTGCTGATCCACGAGGTTCATCACAAAAGTATAGTCGTCATTATTTTTGTCAATATTTTTAAACTTGTCGGGCGGAAATACAGCCAGTTTATTTTCGTGAGTAACGATCCAGATCAGGTTTTCAGAATTTTTATTGTATAAAACATCGGCTTTGTCTTTGGTATAAAAGCGATATACCGTGTTTTTGTTTTTATCCACGAGGTAAGCCAGTTCCTGGTTGAATTTTTTTGACTTGTTGTCCACAAATTGACCTTTGAGCCTGTGTGCTGCGGGCGGCAGCGGCCTGTCGCAGTTCCAGGTGCCGAAGCTGCTGGCAGCGAAGCGGTTGATCACTTTTTGTTTGATCATCAGTTCGGTGGCGAGGTCATCGCGGTTATTTTCTCTGTATATCGCGAGTTGTTCTTCGTAACTCTTGTTGGCGACCTGTCGTTCGAGCCGGATCCGCTTTTCCAGTTCTTCCTTCTGAACCCGCAAAGCCTCTTCCCTTTCAGCGATTTTTTGCTGATGCGCTTCAAATTCCTGATTGAACTCGTTGAGGGCAGTTTCATAATCTTTGCTACTCAACACTGGGTTGACGATGACATTGATTTCCTTCCCCGGATTGATGAGCGTCAGTTGATAATCGCGGGCATTGATCTGTTCGAGTTTCATATCTTCCCAGGCGATCTGGCTGACTTGCTCCTCGTTAAAATCTTTGTTGCCGGGAGCGACCTGCCACAGCGTATTGGCGTATTGTTTTCTAAGTTGGTGGATCTCTTCGTGGGTGTTGCTACCGTTTTGGCGGTTTCTGGGGCCGAAGGTTTCGTCAGAAAAATCGAAGTTAAAAACGTAATCATTGCCGTTGGCTCTTTCAGGTTTGACGGGCGCAGGAGGTCGGGGAATAGAACCTTCGATAGCTGCCAGTTCAGCGGCTGCTTTGCGCTTGATCCGGCTGAGTTCCTGTTTGAGTTGATTGCCGGGGCTGTTTTCACCGTCAGCGAACATCTCAATGAAATCATCCTCGATCACTTCGATATTGTCTTTTCCTTTATATACCCAATTGCGGTCGCCTTCGTCCAGTTTGTAAATATTGAAAGAAGGTACTTTACCCCGTTCAGTGGCGGGAACCATGATCTCGGAAACGAGTTCCACGTTGATTTTTTTGCCGGGAGCTACATTGAGCCGGATGCCGTTTTGTTCTGCAAAAATTTCGATCATACCAGCTGATTCGAGCACGTAATCGATGCCGGCGCTATCGTATTCCATCGGGATACCTGCCACGAAAAAATCGACAAAATCATGGAATTCGCGGTATTTAATAGATACCTCGCCGTTTACGGTTTCGCCGTTGGCATAGACAAAGGCTGCTGGCGGGATGATTATTTTCGATCCGCTTTTGTAGGTATATTCGCCACCCTTCTCGACATTGACGAGGGTATTTTCGTAATCGGGTTTTATATTTTCAATGGGCGGGTTGATATAAGGCTGTGTGGCCAGGTATTCCCTTGTGGTCATTTCCTGGCTGGCAAAGACACCGGAGTACAGCAGAAAGCCGATCAGCAACGCGGCGGCGATGCCTCCGGCAAAATAATACATCAATTTGATGTACGAAGGTTTTTTTGGCTGGGAAGCAGTATAATAATTTTGCAACAACGCATCGAAGTCTTTATGCTTTCGAAGGTCTTGTGCGGACAGTTTTTTTGGGTTTAAATTTATATTGTAATGCTTATTTTTCATAAAACATTTGATTAAAGTATGAGCTAATGAATCTTTACGGCGGTTAAAAAATTATAGCTCGGGTGCTCTGCTTCCTCTGGAGTGAATTTGCAGAATGATCTTTTTCAGTTTTTCAAGGATCCGGTAGGTTTTTACTTTGGCATTACTTTCAGTTATTCCGTTAATTTCAGCAATTTCTTTAAAGGGTCGTTGCTCAAAAAAGCGCATTTCAATAAGTAGTACATCTTTTTCATCGAGTTCGTCAAGTGCCAGGATCAAAGCATTTTGGTAATTTTCTTTTTGGCGGGGAGTCATTTCATCGATCATGTTTTCGATGTGTTTGGACTCCAGGCTTATCACCCGGTTTTTATTCGTATTGCGAAAATATTGTGCGGTTTCGTTGATGGCGATGCGGTATAGCCATGCGGAAAAAGGAACGCCTTTGAACTGATAATTGTCGAGTTGCTGCATGGCTTTCAAAAACACTTGCGAACAAAGGTCGGCGGTCAGGCTTTCGTTTGAAGTACGGCGGTAAATAAAGTGAAAAACCGATTCGAAATTTTGTTCGTACAATGGACGGAACATCGCCGGATCTTTTTTTGCAGCAACGATCATTTCCCACTCCTTTTTCATTACTTCCTCAGAAACAGTCTTTTTGGGTAACTCCATTCGTACAGTGTTTTTTACTACAAGGGTACGATTTATTTGTAAATTGGAAAACATCTGATTTTAACTTTAAAAAAGGGAGAAAGCGGTTATTCAAAAACTTACATTCCACAGTCAGCCGGAATGGCTGGACTGTGGATGTAAGTCTATCAGCTAATCGCCATAAAGACCGTTTCAAGCTCATAATGCAATACCTTGAAAAAAGATACAGCCCCCAGTCGATTATTTTTTATTTATTTCAATTTTCTTTAAAAATCACTGTAATGTGGTAATGTGGTAATGTGCTGATTTGCTAATCAACCCAATCAACTCAATTTATGCCTGCCTGACTGCGCACGGCATGCAGGCTGAGCCTGTCGAAGCATCAACCCAATTTACGCCTGCCTCACTGCGCACGGCAAGCAGGCTGAACCTATCCAAGCCCTTGCGCTACTTCAATATCTTTTTGGAAAATCGTTGTCCCTCGTTGTTGACCACAGTGATGTAATAGTTTCCGTTTTTGTAGGAGGAAATATTGAGTTCAATCTGAAAAAAATCCGTATCTTTTTTAACATCGCGGCCACCGACCAGTTTTCCTGTGTTGTCAAAAATGCGAATGTCCAGGTCGCCGCGCCAGTCGTTTTCCATGGTTATAGTAATGAAATCTGAAGCCGGGTTAGGAAAAATCTCGATATTGGAAGTTGGATAAGTAAAATTGGCAGCGGAAAAAATATCCAGTTTCCACAATTCCCGTCCGGTTTTGCCATCGTCGGCAGAAAAGAACAAAACACCGCCTGAAACAGTGAGCTGCGCCGGATCACTATTGCCGGAAGGATTGATGACCGCTACCATTTGAGTATTGGCAATGGAACCGTCGGAGCGCCAGAGTTCCCTTCCGTTTACGCCATCCGTCGCACTGAAATAAAGATGGCCGAGCAAATGAGCTGGCTGTCGGGGTTTGGAAGCAGCGCCTTTATCGGGATTGATGTCCTTCACCATTTGCGTTCCTGCTGCCGTGCCATCTGATTTCCACAATTCCCGTCCATTTAAGCCGTCGTCGGCAGTGAAGTACAAAACATCATCAATCGCGAACAAGTCGGCAGGAGAGGATGAGTTTCCCTCCCGGATGTCTTTCACCATGAAAGTGCCGGTTTCGGTTCCGTCGGTCATCCACAATTCAACGCCGTATTCGTCATGCGTTGCGCTGAAAAATAGGACTCCACCGGCCTCAGTCAGATTTTCAGGAAAACCGTTGCCATTGGGGTTGATGTCCTTTACGAGCAGGGTACCTTCGGGGGTTCCGTCGGTTCTCCACAATTCAACGCCACGTTCAACGTCATCTTTTGCCTGGAAGTAGAGGAGGCCATCGGAGATTGCAAAACCATTGGGATCGGAATCGCCGACGGGATTGATGTCGGCAACCATCACCGTTCCCTCAGCAGTGCCGTCGGAACGCCAAAGCTCCCTTCCGTGAAGTTCATCCACAGCCGAGAAAAACAACTGTCCGTTGTAGTTGATAAAATTTTTGGGCGCTGCTTCGGCACGTGGATGGATGTCTGCCACCATCTGCGTACCGGCAGTGGTTCCGTCGGATCTCCACAATTCAAAGCCATGAATGCCGTCGTCGGCGCTAAACAAAACGAAATCGCCGACCGAGGTTAAAAATTCCGGCTCGGCGCTGTCATCCGGGTTGATGTCTTTGACGAGAAAGGTTCCGGTGGCAGTACCGTCCGTTACCCACAGTTCGTCACCATGAACACCGTCGTTGGCGCTGAAAAAAAGCAAATTGTTATGAACGGTAAGAAAAGTGGGAAAGCTGGCTCCCGACAGGTTGATGTCTTTGACCATTCTAGTCTGTGCAAAGCCATCGGAACGCCAAAGCTCCTCGCCGTGTTCGCCGTCGTTCGCACGAAAAAACAATACGCCGTTCATGTCTGTCAATGCTTCGGGATCCGATCCGCCAGAAGGGTGAATATCGTTTACGAGAACGGGAATTTGAGTGAAAAGCATGGCCGGGAAAAAGACCGGGAAGATAAGGTTCAGGAATTTGGGCTTGTTCATGTTCGCTTTATTAAAATGACATTTGAAAGGATTTTTGAAATCTTAAAACATTTTGCTCCCAAAATTGAAACTTCAAGGCTATTTGCTCTCTATGTTCAATTGATTTACTGCGGAGCTGTTACCCAATGAAATTTCCACAATGAAATTTCCTTTGTGCAAATAGTATTTTCCATTGTCGGCCTGTTTGAGGTCGATCTTTTTATCTTCCGGCTTTTTTGTGTCGTTCAAATATTTCTCAAATTTTTTAACTACACCGGCGTCGATAGAGAGGTCGTATTCAAAATAGTTCAAGCCTTTTGTACAAACGTAATCCATTTTTTTGAGCGTCAGGCGGCTATCCGTTTTGATCTCAATAGTTGCTTCGCCATCAGTGGAAGCATAAAACGGAATCTTGATTTTTCTTTCCCTGGCTTCCGAGTATTGATTGCGGATGCTTCCCCAGTTTGAGGAATATTGTACAGGTTCCATATCGAAAACATGCAACGCTTTAGCAAGCAATTCTTCTGTGAGCTGTTGAACGTGTCCGATGCCTGCTTTCCAGAACGACCGGCCATGCGTTCCTAAAACAATGTCTTTTTCCCTTTCCTGGATGACCAGATCGTGAACTGAAACTGCGGGTAGGTTTTTTACAAAAGCCATAAACGTTGCTCCTTTGTCGAGCGAAACATAAGCCCCGTGATCTGTACCGACATACAGGATGTTGGGGTTGTCGGGGTCTTCTTTTACAACATTGACGGGTTCAGCTGGCAGGTCTGTTCCGATGGCTTTCCAGTTTTGGCCGTAATCGTTGGAAACGTAAAGATAAACGTTGAAATCGTCCCAGCGATAGCCGTTTAGTGCGGCATAAACAGTAGCTTCGTCGTATTTGGAGGCTTGCACCCTGCTCACCCACATCCGCTCCGGAAGCGAGCCGGAGATCAGTTTCCAGGTATTTCCGCCATCTTTGGTCAGGTGGATCAATCCGTCATCCGACCCGGTGTAGATCATTCCAAATTTCAGAGGTGATTCATGTATGGTAGTAAGTGTCCCATAAGCTACGTCGCCTTTGATACCTCCGGAAGTCAGGTCATTTGAAATTTCTTTAAAATTCTCCCCCTTATCGAGCGAGCGGTGCAACTTGTTGGAACCCATGTACAGAATATCCTGGTTGTGGATGGACAAGTGGATGGGCGATTGCCAGTTCCAACGGTAAGGCCGTTCGCCAAGTTCTTGTTTTGGAGTGATATATTCATTTTTTCCAGTGCTGCGGTCGATCCGGAAATAATGACCAAACTGGTATCCGGTATAGACAATATTTGGGTTTCGGTTGTCAATAGCTATTTGCATGCCGTCGCCACCTAGCAAGGAAGAGTAGGGGTAATTTCCGTAGCCGTGCCAGCTTGTGCTGTATTTATAATTGGAAGGGCCAACCCAGACGCCGTTGTCCTGCAAGCCGCCATAGATGTTGTAAGGCTTTTGATTATCGACGGCAACATAATAAAACTGGCCTACAGCGGGAGCATTGCATTTGATCCAGTTTTCGCCATCGTCGTAAGAAATATTAAGGCCGCCGTCATTTCCTAAAATAATGTGTTCGTCGCGGTCGGGATTCAGCCAAAGGGCGTGGTGATCCACATGAACATTGTCACCGGTTATGTTTTTGAAAGTTTTACCGCCATCGTTCGAGCGAAGGAGCGGTACTCCACCGATGTATATCTTGTCAGGATCATGCGGCGATACGCCAATCTGTCCGAAGTAATACCCGTAAGTATTGTAAAAATGGTCAAGGTAATCGCTATGGGTTTTCGACCAGGTTTTACCTTCGTCATCCGAGCGATAAACCTCTCCGCCAATGACCGGCGTATCGAACAGCAGACTGTTGGCATCTTCCAGGTATTCGACGAGGTCGAGGGGTTTTATTTCATCCGAGCGGATCATTGCCATGACCTTTTCCACCGAATATTTTTCCGGGAAATTATTTGATCTTAGGTAATTTTTGAGTTTGTCGTTTTCCAGTTTTAAAAAATCGGCTTTCGTAATGTTGCGCAGATCGGCTTTTGTAAGACCTTCTTCGTCTTTTTTGTCTGTTTCCGGTCGGCGGAAATAATTGTCTAACAAGGCATACAGAACGGTTTGGTCGCCGTTTTTAGCCAATGCGAGGCCGATGCGTCCCGCTCCTTCGCCGCTTGGGAAGCCGCTGCTTCCGGTAGTGAGCAATTGCCAGGATTCACCGCCGTCTTCACTTTTGTAAATGCCGGAACCTTCGCCCGATTCTACAAAATTCCAGGCTCGTCGCTCTCTGTGCCAGGTGGCGGCGTAAAGCACACCAGGCTTTTTGGGATCATCAACGAGGTCGATGGCTCCTGTGTTTTCGTTGACAAAAAGCGTTTGTTTCCAGGTATTTCCGCCATCGGTAGTTTTGTAAATTCCGCGCTCCGGGTTTGGAGAATACAGATGCCCAAGCGCCGCAACCCACAGAATATCGGGGTCATTGGGGTCCAGGATGATCCTGCCGATATGATGGCTTTCGGGCAATCCTTTGTGTTCCCAGTTTTTACCACCATCGACACTTTTGAACATCCCGACTCCGGAATAAGAAGAACGGCTGGAATTGTTTTCTCCGGTTCCCACCCAGATGATGTCATTTTTCCAGTCAACGGCAATATCGCCGATGGTCATTACCGCTTCGCGGTCGAAGATCGGCGTGAAAGACTGCCCGTTGTTTTCGGTTTTCCAAAGCCCTCCCGAAGCATAAGCCACGTAAAAAATCGTGGGGTCGTCAGGATGAACGGCGATGTCGGTTACCCTGCCGCTGAAAACCGTGGGGCCAACGGATTCAAATGCTACATTTGCGACCAATGAGTTGGTTCTTAGATTTTTTCGTTGTTCAAAACCTTTGAGGCGTTGTTCAGCAGGGGTGAAGGGCGGTTGTTCAACCTGGGAGAATGCCGTGATGGAAAAGAAAATCAAT
>CAZKDA010000217.1:0-8310 GCA_964551455.1 uncultured Saprospiraceae bacterium | reverse complement strand
AAAAATCCGAAACCTGTCCTTGCCGTCAGGCGGGTTTATCCGTGAACAAGTATAAGTTAAACGAGCGAACATACTGCTTTTTGACACAAATTAACACGAATTACGCGAATTAAAATTTGATACAATAATTTGTGAAATTCGCGAAAATTCGTGTCCTTTTTCGCTGATCCCTTTCGAAATTATGATTTTTTCGCGACTCTGCCGCGTACTTTCAACTCAAAGGATGGAAAGTCACGCTGATCTCAGAACCGGACGCCGGAGCAGAAACCAGCCGCAATTTGGCGCCGATCTTATCAGCGCGTGCCTGCATATTTTTCAAACCATAACCGGTTTGGTTCGACCCCTGTTCAAACCCTTTGCCGTCGTCGCGAAGCGTCAGGGTGATCTTCCTGTTTTCCTGTTGCACTTCAAACACCACATTTTTCGCTGCGGCGTATTTGAGGACGTTGTTCATGGCTTCTTTAAAAATAAACAGGAGATGCCTCCGCTGTTCCGAGCTGAGGTTGATCTGTTTCCAGCTTTCTTCGTAAGCGCTGGACTGGAAGCTGGCTTCATCATATTCAAAAAGTTGGTTGCCGGTTTCCTTGATCCTGGCTACGGTATTGAAAAGGTTATCATTGTCGGGATCCAGCACCCAGATAAAATCGCGCATTCCGCCTCGCAATCTCTGAACCGATTCCGAGATATGGGCAGCATACTGGTGGAGCTTTTCATCTTTTCCGGCGTCGCGCAGCACCAGCTCGCTGAGGATGCTGATCTTAGTGATGTGATGCCCTGATTCGTCGTGGAAATCCCTGGCACTTCTTTTCCGGAAGGATTCCCGTTCTGCTTCGATGAGGGCGTTTTCGCGTTTGATCTGCCTTTCTTTGTTTTTTATCCATAGCCATGCGCCGCCGGTAATAGTCAGGATGTACAGCAGATAGGCTAGTGGAGTCTTCCAGGGTGGCGGTTTTTTGTCGATGGTCAACACTTTTTCTTCGCGTATTATTCGGTTGTTTATTTTAGAACGAATGAACAGTTCCTGGATGCCGGCGGGCAGATTCGTGTAAGTGATCTGTTGGCCAGGCTGTAATTGTGTCCATTCGGAGTCGTTGGGTCTTAAGCGGTATTCCTGGATGATCTTTCCGGGATGGGTAAAGTTCATGGTTGAAAACGCCAGCGTCAGCCAGTTATCTTTGTAGCGTAGCTTTAATTGATCCACGGCGAAGGGAGCTGTGTCATTTTTTGATGGCAATTTTTCGGCAGGAACCGTTGGGCTTTTCCGGTTGTTCAACGTGATCCCGGTCAGCCTGCCTTGTGTTTCGAGCCTGATGTCGTAAAGGCTGTCGGGTTGAAATTGATTGATACCCTGGTTTCCGGCCAGCCACACCTTTCCGGATTTTTCAATAAAAACATTGCGTGTCGAAAATGCGGTGCCCTGCAAACCATCTTCCAGACCAAAGTGTATAAACTGGTCATTGCTCCGGATCAACACATCAATGCCCTGGCTGTTGGTCAGCCAGATATTTTTCTTCGAATCCTGGAAAAGGGAGCCGATGAAAACATCCCGGAGGCCTTCATTCAGGTGATAAGTTTTCCGGGTTTTTGTATGCAAATCGATCTTGTGTAAGCCATTGCCGCCACCGACCCATAGCAGGCTGTCACCTTCCGGCAACATGAATTTTACCCGGTCGTTTTCAAGTGGCTTTCTTCCTTCGGAGTTAAGCATATAGCTCAATTCATCTTCTCCTTCCCGCCATTCCAGAATGCCCAGTTGTGAGCCGGCATACCAGCAGCTTCGTGAATTGTCGTAAACCAGGCTCGTCAGGTACATCTTTTCAGGGGTTGGGATGACATCAAAAGTTTCCGTTTTCGGATCAAAACGCAACACTCCGGAATATCCTGTGAGGTACAATTTTTCGTCGATCCCTTTTTCGATTTGTAATAGCAATTCCGTAGAAGCACTGGAATTTGAGCCTTTGTTATGTTGATAACTTTTTATGCTGAAATCGCGGTAGGCATCAAGGTCGATACGGGAAAGGCTTCCGTAAGCAGCCAGCCATATACTCCCATCGGAATATTCCAGCAACCGGATCGCTTCCCGCGCCTGAAAATCTTCAATGGGTATTCGTTTGATTTCCGTCCATTGTTCTAAAATATTCTTAAAAATATGAATACCGAAACTCGAGCAAATCCACAGGTGTCCGTTTTTATCAATTAAAAAATTCCGGAATTCATCGATCAGGCCCACGTTTGGATTATCCGGTATAAAAGTGAGGTGGTTGAAAAACTGGTAATCCTTGTGATACAGGTTCAGTCCGTCGGCGGAGCCGATCCAGATATTGTTTTCGCGGTCTTGCAGCAGGCAGGAGATGTGATTGTTGGAAAGTGACATAGGGGACTCTCCTTTCAGGTGGATGATGGGAGATGGAAAGGGTTTTCCAACCTCAAATCCCGGATATTGATAAAGTCCGTTGGTTGTTGCAATCCACAAGTCCTTTGCAGTGAGCAACAGATCCGTAATCTCATCGACATCTTTCAATCCCAATTGACCACCCAAATCCACCGCAAGGTGCGGAGAAGGAACATCGAGGCAGCCACTGATATCCAGCAATTGGTTGCGGTTGTAAACCACCCAGAGCGTTTCGTTGTCAATTTTTAGAAAATTATTAAACCTGTTGTACAAAAAGCCTGGCGCCGGAAACAATTTTTGAATGCCGACATTCAACTGTTCCGAATAAAAAAGGCCGTCTCTTGATGCAAACCAGAACTTCTGACCAGGCATTTCGATGATGTCATAAGCGTATTTCAGTTCCGTAGAATCGGTTGCGAAATGAAAATTTGCAAATGTTTTCAGGGTATCTGCGGTGATTGAAGTTTCAAATATGCCAAAGCGCGTACCGCCCAGCAGTTTGTTTTCGGAAGTAAAAAACAGAGAAACCACTTCGTCGGACAAGATAGAGGCACTGTCTTTCGGGGTATGCCTGAAATGCCGGAAGCGATGGCTGAGGGGTTCGTAAAGGTCGAGGCCGCCTCTCAGGGTTGCGATCCAGAGGTTGCCGTTTTGATCTCCTTCAATCCTGAAAATGTTGTTGTTTCCCAAAGAGTTAGGAACGTCGGGCTGGTTGAAATAACTTTTAAAAACAATGCCGTCAAAGCGATTCAGGCCGTTTGGAGTTGCGATCCAGACGAAGCCGTTTTGATCCTGGAAAATATCGCGGATCACCTGGTGGTTCAGGCCGTTTTCTATGTTGAAGCTGCGGAATTTGAAGTTTTGAACCAACTTTCCCTGCGCAAAAATATTACGGCTGAAAAGGAAAAGAAAGCCAAGAAGCCAAAACCGGATCGAAATGTTTTGATTCAAGCGAATGGTTTTTTTGAATGTGTTCAAAAATAGTGTTCAAGAATAATGTTCAAAAATAAAAATCGTAAAATTTGTAAACCATTAAAGGTACGACTTCCCGCTTTTGTTAAATACCAAAGCGGGATCGAAACCTTTTGGCAAAACGGTTTTCTAACGTAATGTGATCCCGCCAGCCTGCGTGTACTTGGCAGGCAGGCCGGGATCAATGTTTGGTATAAACTCAATTGTGATTCCGACTTGCCCCGATGAGCGAATCGGGGCAGGCCGGGATTAGCCTGATAGTTATCAAAAAGTTCACGACCCCGCTTTAGTCGAATACGAATTCGACTAAAGCGGGGTCGTACTCTTTTTAAGCGTGAATTATTTTGGAACATCATTACCACCATTCCACCGAACTACCCAAACAGGTAATTGAAAGTACCTGTTACAATCCGTATATTTGGTTATTTGTAGCGATATCAAAAGTTGCGTATGCAAAATTCCATAAAAGTCGGCCTTGTTGAAGACGATCAGGAGATCAGGCAACTGATGAGCTTCCTCATCAACAGCTCGCCCGGGTTTTCCTGTGTTCACGCTTATGAAAGCTGTGAAAAAGCACTCCCTGCCTTTGAAGCCGATCCGCCTGATCTCATCCTCATGGACATCGATCTTCCCGGTATGTCGGGAATCGAAGGGGTGCGTATTTTGAAAGAAAAAATGCCAAAGACGAACATCGTCATGCTGACCGTTCACGAAGATGACGATGCGGTATTCGATTCTTTGTGTGCCGGCGCTGTGGGCTATCTGGTGAAGGGATTGCCGCCGGTGAAGCTTCTCGAAGCCATCAAAGATACGCACGAAGGCGGGGCGCCGATGAGCCCGGCCATTGCCCGGAAAGTCATCGGGACTTTTAAGCCTGGCATAACCTCTCCACTGTCTGATCGCGAGTTGGAAGTCCTTCAGATGCTTTGCGACGGCGAAAATTACAAAACTATTGCCGACCGGCTTTTTGTCAGTTCCAACACAGTCAAGGCGCATATTAAAAATATCTACACCAAACTCAACGTCAACACCCGCGCGGAGGTAGTTTCCAAAGCGATCCGCCAAAGGCTCATCAGATGATTCCCTGGATTTTTCATTTCTGAGATTGTTTTCCGGTTTTTAAAACTACCCAAATGGGCAATTGATCCGCCTTTTGTTCCGGCTTACTTTTGCTATGGATTGCTGAACGCCTGCCATTTGCGAGCAATTTGGCAACCGACATCAACCGCTAATTTGAGCATATTCAATCTGTTTATTCATCAAAAACTTTTAAACTATTTGCGTTATGAAACCCAGATCATTTTCCGCTTTTTTTATTAAAACCCAGTTCATCTTTTTAAGCCTCTGCCTGGTTTCACTGAGCCAGTGTAAAAAAGACACGGACGGCCCCACTGTAGAAGCCGGAAACGGTGTGCTGACGATGAAAGTCGATGGCGCAGCCTGGAAGTCAAAAGATGCCGTCAATGGCGCTGTGATCGGACAGGCGCAGGGAACCACCACCCTCCAGGCTTATGCCGATAACGACTCCCAGATCAGTTTTGGCATTCCCACACCCGCTCCCGGTAGCACCTGGGATTTCAGCAATGGTGGCAGTATGGTTTACAAGATAGATATCAACGACAGCGGGTATGTTTTCCTTCCGGGTTCCGGCCGCACGGCTTCTATCACTTTTAATACCTATTCCGCCCAGAAGGCACAAGGGACTTTCAGCGGTACATTGGTAAAATTTGACAACATGGGAAACATGACCGAACTGGAGATCACCGATGGCAATTTTGATGTGAATTTCTGAGGAGGTTAGACATTAGACATCAGATTTCAGACAAAAGATATCTGAAGTCTATCGTCTAAAGTCTGGCATCTAAAGTCTTATTTAAAAACAATAAACTTTTCAACCATGCGACAATCTTTACTTTTTTTGCTTATGCTGAGTTGCTTGATGGCATCTTATGCACAATGGACAACCGACCCCCAAGTCAATGCGCAACTCACTCCCCTCGACGGCCAGGATCGTCACCGGGAGGTCTTACCCGCACCCGGAAAATCCTGGTATATCCTGTACGATCACAGCAAGGACAACATCGAGGATGTACGCCTTGCCAAGGTGGACTCTGTCGGAAATGTCCTTTGGGATATTGCGATCTACGAAGCTGAAGCGGGCGGAACCCGAAGATCGAGGATGGTTCCCGATGGCGAAGGCGGTGTGATCGTTACCTGGATGGACAACCGGCTTTCTACTTCGACGAACGCCTACGCAAACCGCGTAAATGAAGATGGCGACCTGCTTTGGGGCGCCAATGATGTCATAGTCGGCGTGTCGGACGGCACGGAGTTTTGCCCGAAAATAATATCCGACGGGCAGGGTGGGGCTATCATCGCATTGTTCGACGACGATCCGCCTGAGATGGAGTTGAAAGGGTTGTATGTTTATAAACTCGATGCAAACGGCCAGCGTCTTTGGAGAACATTAGTGGTTGGCTCCGGTTCTTTCTCCTGCTCCGGCGGTGAAAATTCCGAAGAATACGACATCTGTACGGACAATGCGGGCGGCGTCTATGTTTTCTTCACAGGTTTCGACCCTGTGGCACCGCTTGAAAACAAAGTCAGAGGAATGCGTCTCAACGCCTCCGGAGATAAAATGTGGCCGGATGAATCCGTCACTATCGGTCCTCTGAGTTGGCCGGTTGGAATGACGATCCTCGGTACGGTACACAGCACCACCCACCCGCGAGCGGTAGCTAACAACGACGGCACTGCTTATTTCCTCTGGAAGGATAATCCAGGCCTTGCAGATCCCGACACGCCTCAACACATCAGAGGTCATCACCTGGATGCCGATGGCAACCAGCTTTGGGATCCGGCCGGGCTTATGCTCAACACCGATCATGAAAACAGCTTTACGGTGCATGCCATTTCCGACGACAACCGGAATCTGTATTTCACTTTCCATGATGGCGACAACTACAAACTCCAAAGGGTCAAGCCCGATGGTTCACAACCCTGGGGTAACGGTGTGAACTTCAGAGACCAAACGACAGAGACCGTTCGTGCGCCGGTGCTTACCAGTTGCCAGGATATCATCATCGCCTATTTCAAGTCGCCCAGCCCCAGCGATCAGCCAAATATATATGTAACCCGGATCGACTCCACCAGCCAGTTTGTCTGGGATCCGAACACCATCCGGGTATCTTCCACGCTCAAGGATCAGGTGGATGCACAGCTCGAAGTCAACGACCATGATGAACTCATCGCCGTTTGGCTGGATCAAAGCAATGCCGGAACCTCCACTGACTTCAATATTTATATGCAGGGATTTTATAAGTCCGGCGATCTGAGCGGGATCACTACGGGTGTTTCGGCTCCGTTGGTCTATTCGCTTTCCTTTGCTCCGAATCCTGCAAAAGATCAGGTAGTCGTCACCTTTGGAGATTTCAATCGCGGCGGCAGGCTCACCTTGACTGATGCTCTTGGAGGGGTCGTCCACCAGGAAAACATCACCTCCGGCATTTACGAACAAAGGATTGATATTTCCCGGTTCCCGGCGGGATTTTACACGATCAGCCTTCTTCATGAAAATTACAGGCTGGTGGCAAAGTTGGTGGTGAGCCAATGATGCGTCAAATAAGCTGGAGATAATCGCGCCACTGGCGCGATGGGGATAATAGTGCCGCAGGCATCACAAGGATAAGTGTATCCCCCACTATCCCCTTATCCCCGCCATTCAAGGCCTGCGCTGCATAAAATTTACAAACAGATGGTTGAAATCGCCTTCCCGGATTGTGGAAACACTGGGGAGGGCGCTCTGTTTTTTGGGATGCCGGAGAGCGTTCAGGAACAAGTTCCAAAAGTCAAGGCAGATCATCCTTCTTAAAAAACCGCACCTCGTGGTTACGAAACCTCGAAGCTGTAATACAAGTTTCCACTTTTGCTAAATGGTTGCAAATAAAAATTGATTCTTTGATCCCGACACAACGTGTCGGGATGTTTTAAAGCCAAGCGAAAATAAATCACGAAATTTTCCTTCGTCAATTTATGCTTCATTTTCGCTTGACCACGATATTTGTCAAAGAAGGTAAAAATTTAAACCGTAATTTTGGTTTTCAGAATTAAACAAACATTTTGCAAATGAGGTATTTGATCGCTCTGACTTTCCTGCTGTTTTACATTGGCCTGATGGCGCAACCCAAAACCGTAACCGGAGAAATATTTTTGCTCGCCGAAGAGATGCCCCGCTTTCCGGGATGCGAGGATATGGAAGGCACGGCAGCCGAAAAAGAAGCCTGTTCAAAAGAGAAGCTCCTGGCATTCATTTATAAAAATATCGCTTATCCCGATTCCGCAGTGGCGCAGGGGATCGAGGGTACGGTGGTGGTGCGTTTTGTGGTAAATAAAGATGGCTGGATCATGCAGGATACCCTTTTGAAAGACATCGGCGGAGGCTGTGGTGAAGAGACGATCCGCGTAGTGAAATTGATGAATGAAATGCCCGAACGCTGGACTCCCGGCAAAAAAGAAAACGAACCTGTGAATGTCTATTTTACACTTCCCGTAAAATTCAGGCTGGAAGATCCGGCTTACGACCCTGATTTTGTCATTATCGAAAGGGACTCTATTTGGGTCAAGGTTGATGAACCTGCTGATTTTGCAGGAGGTGCAGCGGCTTTTGAAACTTTCATGGAAAAACACCTCAAATATCCCTTTGCCGGAAATATCGATTGCCAGATCGGTGCTATTGAAATCAAGGCGCTGATCCGAAGCGATGGCTCCGCAAAGGTGATGGAGATCACGGATTACAGTAGCCTCGGATTTGATTTTTGGTACGAAGCTATCGCCTTCGTCTATCAAAGCAACGGCAATTGGAAACCAGCCCGTTTCCAGGGCAGAACGGTCAATTCAACCACTGACATTAAACTCATTTTGAAACCACAATACGATTGCGAAGAGGA
>CAZKDA010000216.1:0-8481 GCA_964551455.1 uncultured Saprospiraceae bacterium | reverse complement strand
TCCCTTTCTGATCACGGTTTCTTCTATTTTTTTTCCGTCAACGATTTTGATCTTTCCGGAAGTGATCGTGGTAGCTCCCTGCGTGACGCCACGCCGTAGGATGATGTCTTCTGAGAGATAAAACTGGATGCGTTTCAGGTCGGCGTCTGTCCAGCCGTTTTCTTCATAAAGGCGCTGGGTGAAGGGGGTCAGCGTGTTGCATGCGCTTAGCAACCCGAGCGATAAGATCAAAAGCAAATTCAGATGTTTCATGTAATGTGTTTTTGTCGATTTCGAAATAAAAACAATTGGCAAATTTCTGAGAACAAGTTTAAGAACCCTGAACCGTTTTTATGAGTTGTGGCAAAATATTACTTTAACCGAATTGTAACTATTTGCCAGGTTATGTCTGCAAAATGATGTAGCGGGATGGTTCAGAAATCAGAGATAAGAACCACAAAAGAAACAAAAGTCAGGATCAAAAATCTCTGTATCCTTTTGTAGTTCAAATTCAAAATAATAATCCATACGAAGGTTCAAATCTCCCGGCGCTTTTTGCGGAAGAAATCTTTCAGCAGTTTTTCGCTTTCCTCCGCCATAAATCCGAACTCGACTTTCGTCTTGGGGTGCAACATTTTTTTTCCGAAACGCATAAAGCCGCGTTTGTCGTCCGCCGCGCCATAGACCAGTTTGTCCAATTGTGCCCAGGCCAGCGCTCCGGCACACATCGTGCAGGGTTCGAGCGTGACATACATCGTACAATCCACCAGGTATTTACTCCCCAGGTGAGTGGCTGCCGCTGTAAGGGCGATGATCTCGGCATGGGCGGTCACGTCTTCCAGAAGCTCCGTCTGGTTGTGTGCCCTGGCAATGATCTGGTTGTTGCAAACCACGATAGCGCCGACAGGCACTTCGTCCTTTTCAAAAGCCTTTTGGGCTTCGGCCATCGCCTGTTTCATATAATAATTATCAGAAAATACCTCCAGCATCATCGAATACGGCATTTTGGAAAAAGGTTAAAAAAAAATCCAAATTTATACTTGTTCACGGATAAATTTCGGGACAGGAAAAAAAATCCGAAATTTTCACGGAACAAGTTTAAAAAACATAACTTTGCACATGGAATCAGTAAAATTAACTCAACAAACTACACAGCAGGAGAAGTTTTTAGGCGAAGCGCTTACCTTTGATGACGTCCTGCTCGTTCCCTCTTATTCTGATGTTCTTCCGCGCGAAGTCGATGTAAGTTCACAACTGACCCGCGAGATCCGTTTGAATATCCCGATCGTTTCGGCAGCTATGGATACCGTCACCGAAAACATTCTGGCCATTGCCCTGGCCAGGCAAGGCGGCATCGGCATCATCCATAAAAACATGACCATCGAACAGCAGGCTGAGCAAGTGAGAAGTGTAAAACGCTCAGAGAGCGGCATGATTATCGATCCTGTCACGCTTACTGCCAAAGCAAAAGTTAAGGATGCCCTGGAGTTGATGCGGAAATACAAGATCGGCGGCATTCCGATCGTTGACGAAAAAAACGTCCTGATCGGTATCTTGACCAATCGCGACCTGCGGTTTGAAACGCAACTTTCGAAACCCGTAACCCAACTGATGACCAGCCAGAACCTCGTCACGGCGCCCATCGGCACTAACCTCGAAAAAGCCCGCAACATCCTTCAGCGTCACAAGATTGAGAAACTCCCCGTGGTTGACAAATCGAATCACCTCGTCGGGCTGATCACTTACAAGGATATTATGAAAGTACAGGATTACCCGGCCTCCTGTAAAGATTCGCTGGGGCGCCTCGTGGTGGGCGCTGCCGTCGGTGTGACGCATGATATACTTGATCGGGTAGAGGCCTTGGTCGATGTTGATGTTGATGTTGTATGTATTGATACGGCGCATGGGCATTCCGCAGGAGTACTGGAAGCGGTGAAACTCGTCAAAATCCAATACCCAGATCTCCAGGTGATTGGCGGAAATGTAGCCACAGGAGCCGGCGCGAAAGCGCTCGTCGAAGCCGGCGCTGACGGCGTGAAGGTAGGCGTTGGCCCCGGAAGCATTTGTACCACACGCATTATCGCCGGAGTAGGCGTACCACAGCTTTCTGCAATTTACGAAGCGGCAAAGGCCATCAAAAAATCCGGAGTGCCGATCATCGGCGACGGCGGGATCCGATACACGGGCGACATTGCGAAAGCCATCGTAGCAGGCGCTTCAACCGTCATGGCCGGCGGACTGTTTGCCGGTGTCGAGGAAGCCCCCGGAGAAACCATCATCTTCGATGGCCGGAAATTTAAAGTGTATCGCGGAATGGGTTCACTGGGTGCTATGGAACTTGGCTCGAAAGACCGCTATTTCCAGGATGTGGAAGACGACATCAAAAAGCTCGTTCCCGAAGGCATTGAAGGCCGCGTTCCGTTCAAGGGTACACTGGCAGAAGCAATGGTGCAATACATCGGCGGGCTTCGCGCTGGCATGGGCTACTGCGGCGCTGCCTCGATCAAGGATCTGCAAAAAGCGAGCTTTGTGAAGATCACCTCTGCCGGTGTCAACGAAAGCCATCCGCACAATATCACGATCACCAAAGAATCTCCGAATTACAGCAGGCGGTGATTGTTGTTTTCCGTTGGTGAGAATTTCCTCCAGCAATACATCAACTCTGTTGGCTGCCGTACCGGCGAATTTCATTCGCCGACGTTTGCGCCTTGATTTTCACGGCGAATGAAATTCGCCGGTACATTTGGTACAATGCGATATATTTCGATTTTTTTATCTCTACCATCTTTAGCCTGGAAATTCCAGATTTCCTTATCTTCCCCGAAAAAAGTTTTGCAAAATTCCAAAAGGCTGGGCGCTTCTTTTTATCAAAGAGATGATGTGGTAAAGATCAGCAAAGAGCTGCTGGGGAAGGTATTGGTGACTGATTTTGATCATACTAAAACTGCCGGTATCATTGTGGAAACCGAAGCTTACCGCGGTCCGGAAGATAAAGCCAGCCATGCCTGGAATGGCCGCTTCACCGCGCGAACGAAAGTAATGTATGAAAAGGGTGGCGTGGCTTATGTTTACCTGTGTTATGGTATCCATCATCTTTTCAATGTCGTCACAGCCGGAAAAGGCCAGCCACACGCCGTGCTGATCCGGGCGGTCGAACCCTTGGAATCCATCGATCTGATGCTGAAACGCAGAAACCTCGACCGCGTAAAACCACAATTAACGGCTGGGCCTGGCGTTATGAGTAAGGCTTTTGGGATCACCACAACCCATTCCGGAATGGATTTGACACAGCCCGATTCCAAAATCCGGATCGAAGACCGCAACATACACGTACATCCGGAAAATATTATTGAAAGTCCCAGAGTGGGCGTCGGTTACGCCGAAGAATGCGCTCACTGGAACTGGCGTTTTCGCATCGCCGGAAATCCCTGGACGAGCAAATGACGTGGTTCATAGTTCATAGTTCGTGGTTTGAAGTTTATAGTTTAACCACGAACCACGAACCACGAACTACGAACTACGAACCACGAACCACGAACCAAATTTTATGCAAAGACTACTTTTTATTTTACTTTCCATGACTTGCCTTCAGGGCGCTGCGCAGGATTTTGCTTTGAAGAATGTCGATCATGTTTATGTTGAAAATATCAAAACCGTCAATTTTCATGTGGATGGCGACTTGTTGAGCTATCCGATCATCGAATTGAATTCCAACGCCAGGTTGTTGTTGTCTTTCGATGATTTCAATGAAGATATCACGGATTATATTTATACCGTCACGCTTTGCAATGCCGACTGGACGCCCGCCGATCTCAATGAAATGGATTACATCAACGGTTTCAACGGCGATCGGATCACCAATTATGAGTTTTCTTTCAATACTTTGAAAGGGTACACGCATTTTGAGTTACAACTCCCCAATAATAATTTGCGCTTACTGGTTTCAGGCAATTACCTGCTCCAGGTTTTTGAAGAGTATGGCGACCAGAGACCGGTGATTACCAGGAGGTTTATGGTAGTGGAACCTTTAATGAAAACTTTACCACAAATGGTGGCACCGGCGATGGTGAGCAAAAACAGAACCCATCAGGAAATTGACTTTACCGTCAGCCACAAAGGCATGGAAGTGCGAAATGCGCGAAAGGAGGTGTCGGCGACTGTCCTGCAAAATGGACGCTGGGACAATGCCATTATGGACATCAAGCCATTGTATATCAAAGGTTACGATTTGATCTTTGATCATCAGGATAAGGTCGTTTTTCCGGCTGGCAAAGAATTTCGGTTTCTCGACATCCGCTCCTTCCGCTATTTGTCGGAAAATGTGGCAGAGATTACAAGGTCGGGCGACACCTACGACGTGTTGATGAGGAAAGATGAGCCGCGCGTTTTCAGAAATTTTCAGGCATTCACGGACATCAACGGCAACTTTGTCATTGAAAACGCCGATGGCAGAAACCCACACCTCGGAGGAGATTATGCCAGCGTACTTATTTCTATGGGCGTGACACAGGAATATTTCGACAGCGAAGTCTATTTAATGGGAAAAATGACCGACTGGCAGTTGAAGCCGGAGTTTAAGATGATTTACAACCCGGCCGTCAGCGCTTATGTGGCGCGGGTTCTTTTGAAGCAAGGGTATTACAACTATTACTTCGTGGAATTGCCGGAAGGCAGCCCCGCCTACAGCCATGAAAATATCGAAGGCGATTGGTACGAAACGGAAAACAAATATACGATCCTGGTTTATTACAGACCCTTTGGCGAACGACACGACCTGCTGGTTTCGGCGGTGACGATCACTTCCAATTATTGAGTTCAATATGCGAATTGGCTAATGTGCTAATGTGCTGATTTGCTAATGTGCTAATTTGCTAATGTGCTGATTTGCTGATTGCAGTTTCTAACCCCTAACCCCTAACCCCTAATCACTAACCCCAAACCCCAAACCTTCCAACCCACGCCTTCCAGACAAGCTGTATAAAATTTCATTAAAAAAAGCAGCTTTTTACTCAACTCTTTTTATCATTGCTAAGTCATGTGCAAACTGTGTAGATTGTTCAAAAGACTTTGGTTGTGCCTTTGCCAAAACTGTTCAATAAACCGCAGTGGTCATCTGAAAATTGACGGTTTTAATCCATGATTGTACAGGCTTGATATAAATATTTGGCATTGTGGTTTCGGCATCATTAGAATTGTAACTGTTTAACAAAAAACAAAATCCAAATGACATCAAAGATCACCCTCCTCCTCTTGTGCTTTTTCCTGAGTACGAATACCATTTTTTCACAGGAAATCTGGTCGTTGGAAAAGTGCATCCTCCAGGCACAAAACAACAGCCTGAATGTAAAAAGATCACAATTGAATATCACTCAGGCAGAACTCAACAAAAAAGGCAGCCAACTCGAACGCCTGCCTTATGTCAATGCCAGCACCCTGGGCGGTTATCAATGGGGTAGAACGATCGACCCTTCCACGAATATATTCCGAACCAGAACCATCGGAACGAACAATATCTCGATCAACGCCGGTATCGTGCTCTTCGATGGTTTCCGGATTCACAATAATGTCAAACAAGCTCAACTGGACATCTCCGCCGGACAGGCAGATCTCGAAGATGCCAAATTGACGATAGCTGTGAATGTAGCCGCTGCTTACATCAATGTTCTGTTTGCAGAGGAGCAGCTTGTCAATGCCAACAACCGCCTGGAACAATCCAACAACCAGCTTCGGCAAACCGATAAACTTATCCAGGCAGGTTCACTTCCCGAAAACGAACGGCTGCAAATACTGGCGCAAATCGCCGTCGATGAGCAGGCTGTCATTTCCCAGGAGAACAATGTAGAATTTTCATACCTCAGCCTGAAAAACCTTTTGGAACTATCGCCGGATTATGATCTCAGGATTGAACATCCGGAATTGGAGGTTCCTGACGAATCACCGGAAATGTTCGTTTTTAATGAAATTTATCAACGATCATTGCATACACAACCTATCATCAGGGCGAATGAACTTAGAATGAAGAGCGCTTTATACGGCGAAAAAATCGCCAGATCAGGTATGATCCCGACTTTGACCGCCTTCGGGAATCTACGGACGGATGCCGCCACAATGGTGCCCGATGTGAACAACCCCAACACGGATAATGCGACCCTCGAACTCGGCCCTGCTTCGCTTTACAGAGTCGGAAACAATGATGTTTTGGTATCGCAATATATGCTCACAGGCGTTGAATTCCCAGATCGTTCTTATGTGGATCAACTCAGCGACAACTTTGGGCAAAGCGTCGGGATTTCTCTCAGTATTCCTATTTACAACAATAGCAGAAACAAGATCGCCGTGGAGCGTGCCCGCCTCAACGTCATTAACTCGGAGATAACCGCCGAGCAAACTAAACAGCAACTTAAGGCTGACGTGATGCGGGCGATCACAGACGCCAAAGCCGCCAAAAAACAACTCGACGCCGCAGAGAAATCGCTCCAGGCTTTCGAAGTGAATTTTACCAACAACGAAAAAAGATACGCACTTGGCGCGATAAATACCTTTGAGATGACTACCTCAAAAAATCAACTCGATCAGGCAAAAATAGATTTCACGATCGCCAAATATGATTACATTTACAAACTTAAGATCGTCGATTTTTATCGCGGCGAAAAAATCCAACTGAGGTAAAAATCCATTTGCTGATTATTTTAAAACAACTCATAATTTAACTCACAAAACCAATGGCAAAACGAAAGAATAAAAACACACTGCTATTTATTTTGCTTGGCGCAATTGTATTGCTGGTAGTTGCTGCAATAATCAAAAGCAAAACGCAGAAGAAAGGAGAAAAGGTCAGCGTCGAAAAAGTGGAAAAAAGAACCATTAAGGAAAAAGTATCTGCGAGCGGAAAGGTATTCCCGGAAACTGAAGTAAAGATCAGTTCCGATGTTTCCGGAGAGATCGTAGAACTCTACATCGCAGAAGGTGACTCGGTGACCGCCGGCCAATTGCTTGCAAAAATCGACCCCGATGCCTATCAATCGCAGGTAGAACGCGGCGTTGCCAGCGTCAATAATGCTCAGGCCCAACTGGCAAACGCCAAATCCGGGGTTGAGCGCAGCAAAGCACAGCTCACGCAGGCCATTGCCCAAAAAGAGCAGATCGAAGCCCAGATCACCAACGCCCGCGCCATCCACAACCGGAATATCGGCTTGCACAAAGACGGGGTGATCTCCGATGCCGAATTTGATGCTTCTCTTTCAAATCTCGAAGCGCTAGAAGCCAATCTCCGCTCCGCCGTTGCAAACGTAGTTTCTTCGGAAGCCAATCTCGAAGCAGCTATACAAAGCGTCAAAGCCGGCGAATACACGGTGAAAAGTATGGAAGCTTCCCTCAAAGAGTTGCAAACCAGCCTGCGAAGGACGACGATCTATGCGCCTACCAGCGGAGTGATTTCGATGCTCAATGTCGAAAAAGGGGAGCGTGTGGTCGGAACTTCCATGATGACCGGAACGGAGTTGATGCGTATTGCCAACCTCGACGTGATGGAAGTCCAGGTCGATGTCAGTGAAAATGACGTCTTGCGCGTTTCGTTAAACGACACCGCAGAAATCGATATCGACGCCTTTATCGACCGCAAGTTTTGGGGTGTTGTCACCAAAATCGCCAACTCTGCCAGCAACACGGCCACTGCTTCGCTGACTACCGATCAAGTCACCAACTTTGTAGTCAAAATCCGCATCGCCCCCGAATCTTATACGGATCTGATCGTGCCAGGCAAACGCTTTCCTTTTCATCCGGGAATGTCTGCTTCCGTTGAAATAAATACCCGTACCGAACAAGACGTACTCAGCGTACCCATCCAGGCTGTTACAACCCGCGAGAAGGAGGACAAAAAGAAAAATAAAACTGAAGAAACCGAAACTATCTCCGCTTCCGATCTGCGGGAAATAGTGTTCGTCTGTCACGGCGATACCGCTAAAATCGCCGATGTGAAAACAGGTATCCAGGACGATGAATACATCCAGGTCATCAGTGGTTTGCAGGAAGGCGACGAGGTAGTGACAGGCCCTTACTCGGCGGTTTCGCGAAAGCTGAAAGATGGCGACCTGGTGAACAAAGTCGATGAGGATGAATTGTACAACCGCAAGGAGTAGGTTTTTTCATTGAAAAAGTATGGTGTTTGTGTAGCAGTAGAACAAGAATGAAAAAAAATGCGATATTTAACTTGGTAAATTTATTTGATCACCATTCCTAAAATAGTTAAGTATGAAAAACATTAAAACTATTGTAATTGCATTTACATCTCTAATGTTATTAAATTTTTCTGCTGTTTTTGCACAATTTGGAGGTGGAATTCAAATTCCAGATACTTCACTTTATCGTGCTAACTTTTTAATCGCAGCAGATATTAATGGAGATGGGAAAAATGATATTGTAGTAGGCTCCCAAGGAAAAGAAGGCTTTATAGATGGTGAATATAGATTTGTTGAACCTGGAAAAATTAGTATATTTTTAAAT
>CAZKDA010000215.1:0-8672 GCA_964551455.1 uncultured Saprospiraceae bacterium | reverse complement strand
TAAAGTCATTGCCCGAAGGCGTAGTGGTTGAACCTTACCTCGACCGAACGAAACTGGTGAACCGCACGACAAAAACCGTGATCACAAACCTCGTGGAAGGCGGGCTGATCGTGATCTTCGTTTTGGTGCTGTTGTTGGGCAATCTGCGAGCAGGGTTGATCGTGGCATCGGTGATCCCCTTATCTATGCTGTTTGCCATTTCCATGATGCGGATATTTGGAATATCGGCCAACCTGATGAGCCTTGGCGCCATAGACTTCGGGCTGGTGGTTGACGGAGCGGTGATCATTGTGGAAGCCATCTTGTATCATCTCGGCAACCGCAATGCAAGCGCCCGGCTTTCCGTAAACGAAATGAATGAAGAAGTTTACGAATCAGCCTCCCGCATCCGGAAATCCGCAGCATTCGGAGAGATCATCATCCTGATCGTTTACATCCCGATCCTGTTGCTCACAGGGATCGAGGGGAAGATGTTCAGGCCGATGGCGATGACCGTGAGCTTTGCCATTTTAGGGGCTTTGATCCTGTCGCTGACTTATGTTCCCATGATGTCGTCGCTTTTTCTCAGCAAAAATATTTCTCATAAAAAAAACATAGCCGACCGTATCGTTGGAGCTATCCATAGCTTTTACGTACCTGTCTTGAAATTTTCCATGAAAATGAAAGCCATAGTGCTGGTTGGTACCATCCTGCTTTTCGGCTTTAGCCTGTGGATATTCAGTCGGATGGGCGGTGAATTTATCCCCACTTTGGAAGAAGGAGATTTTGCATTGCACCAGATCCTTCCGCCGGGTAGTTCCATCGCTCAGGGGGTAGAAGTATCGGCAGCGCTTCAGAAAATCCTGCTCGAAAAATTCCCGGAGGTGATAAAAGTTGTTACCAAAATCGGAACCGCTGAAATTCCCATTGACGTCATGCCCATCGAAGCGGGAGATATTTATGTGATCTTAAAACCCAAAGAAGAGTGGACTTCTGCGGCTACGCGTGAAGAACTTTTTGATAAAATGGAAGCCGAACTCAACAAATTCCCAGGCGTGGTTTACGAATTTACACAACCAATTCAAATGCGTTTCAACGAACTGATGACCGGCGTAAGGCAGGACATTGCCATCAAGATTTACGGTGAAGATCCGGGGCTTTTGGTCAACATTGCAAAAAGAGCTGAGGGGCTGATCGGACAGATCGACGGCAGTGGTGATATCCGCGTTGAACAAACCACCGGCTTGCAGCAAATGGTAGCAAAATATGACCGCAGTAAAATGGCAAAATACGGCGTAAGCGCAGGAACCATAAACGAGGCCATCAAAACAGGTTTCGCAGGTGCGCAGGCGGGCTTCATCTTTGAAGGAGAAAAGCGTTTTGACCTCGTAGTCCGGCTGGATGAGCCTTTCCGGCAAGATATTGATAACCTGAAAAACATCTACGTCACGTTGGCAAATGGAGACCAGATCCCCTTGCAGGAGTTGGCTTACATTGGCTACGAGGAAGGCCCCACCCAAATTTCACGGGATAATACCCAGCGCCGGATCACCATCGGGGTCAATGCGAGAGGAAGGGATGTGGAAAGCCTTGTGGGAGCTATCCAACAAAAACTGGACGATGAACTCGATCTGCCCTCAGGCTATTACCTCACCTATGGCGGCGCTTTCGAGAACTTGCGCGATGCCCGCAACCGGCTGATGATCGCTGTGCCGGCTGCTCTCGCATTGATATTTGCATTGCTGTATTTTACTTTCAATTCCGTCAAACAATCGCTGCTGATCTTCACGGCCATCCCAATGTCGGTCATAGGTGGAATATGGGCTTTGTATTTCCGGGATATGCCTTTCAGTATTTCGGCGGGAGTTGGGTTCATCGCCTTGTTTGGCGTTGCGGTATTGAACGGCATCGTGCTGATCGCCTATTTCAACCGGTTGAAAAAGGAAGGCATCGCCGATGTCAACCAGCGGATATTTAAGGGAACGGAGGTAAGGCTGCGGCCTGTGATCATGACGGCCTCCGTGGCATCTCTGGGCTTTTTGCCGATGGCTACTTCCACCTCTGCCGGAGCCGAAGTACAGCAGCCCCTGGCAACCGTCGTCATAGGCGGATTGATCACCGCTACCTTTCTGACTTTAGTTGTTTTACCCATTTTGTATTATTATTCTGAAAAAAGCTGGAAACTGAAGTTTAAATCTGCCGGGATCGGATTGCTCCTGCTGTTCATCGGGCTGCCGCTTTTCGGGCAGCTTCCAAAGGTTTCGCTGGAACAGGCCATTGCCATCGGCCAAAAAAATTATCCGGCTTTGAAATCCGGGCAATTACAAGTTGAGCAGGCTCAAAAGCTGAGTACCATCAAAGCCACTCATCCCAATGCCGCCTTTTATGTCAGCGGAGAGGAAATTGACTTTGGAGCGTTATCCGGGGTTCATTCTCTGGGCATTCAGCAGAATTTCAATTTTCCAAAAGTCAGCCGATCTATGCAGAAAGTTAACCGGCAGCAAGCGGTGCTGGCTTCAAAACAACTGGAATTGTCCGGACAGGAACTGGCATTCGAGATCAGCCTCGCTTATTATGATCTGCTTTATCGAAAAGAAAGAATGAGCCTGGCCCGATCGCTCGTGGACATTTACGAGGAACTGGTGGCGATCAGTGAAAACAGACTCCGCGCAGGGGAGACCGGAAAGCTTCCCCTGATGACTGCCCGGGATCAGTTGAATGCCGCACAATGGCAACTCCAACTTTGGGAACAGGAACAACAACTGGCACATACTGTTTTCAACGACTGGCTACGGGCTGATACCTTGTTTGATCCGGAGCTGGAGCAATTACCACCGCCTTCCGAAACAGCGGAACAAAATCTCCAAAACCACCCGGAAGTGCAGTACCTCCGCCAATCGGAACAACTCGCCCTGGCGCAGGTGGAAGCAGCAAAATACCAGTTTGCTCCGCAGTTACAAACAGGCGTTCAATTGCAAACCATACATGGCCAATTTCCTGCCTATGGCTATCAATTGGGCATCAGCGCACCGCTTTTCAAAAAGAGCCAAAAAACCCGTGTGGAAGCGGCTCAGGTGGAGGTGTTGGTGCAGCAATCCAATACGGAAGCGGCCATCAGCGATTTGGAAATACAGCAAAAACAGTTGGAACTCGCCATGCAGAAGGAATTAAATTCCATCCGCTACCTCGAAGATCAGTTGATGCCCGCAGTACTAGAGCGGCAGGCAATCGCAAAAGAAGCTTTCCTGAACGGTGAAGCCACTTATCTGGAATACGTGTTCAGCATCGAACAAGGCATCCAATACCGGACGGCATACCTCGAGGCGCTTAGAAATTATCATCTTTTAAAAACAAAACACTTTTATTTGTTTTAACCTGCAAATTCAATCAATCATGTATATAAAAATCAAAACGGGCATTTTGCTAAGTATTTTTTTGTTGGCGGGTTGCCGGCACCAACATACGCATGAAGACACTCACACGCACGATACTCAGGATACTCATGCTCACGATGAAACCCCAAGTGACGAAGTAGTGCTGACAAAAGCACAGATCCAAAAAGTGGGATTGACAATGGGAACCTTTGAAAACAAAAACCTCCAGGCTACGCTGAAAGTCAATGGCAAACTGGAATTGCCACCACAAAACAAAGCCAGCGTGAGCGCAATTATCCAGGGCAAAGTGACCCGCATCCATGTGCAGCCCGGTCAGCGTGTAAACAAAGGTGCGGTTTTGGCAACCCTTCAGAATCCCGAATTCATCAACTGGCAACAGGAATACCTCGAAGTTTTGGGTGCGTTGCAATACCTCGACAAGGAATTTGTCCGCCAACAAGATCTCGTAAAAAAAGAGATTGCTCCGCAAAAACAGCTCGAAAAAGTCATTTCCGACCAAATGATCGCGCATGCGAAACTGAAGGGTTTGCGGTCGCGCATGCAGGTAGCCGACATTGCGATCCCGGATTCATCAACGGTCGATCTGCAAACCACTGTCAACGTTTACAGCCCGATCGACGGCTTTGTTAGGGATATCAGGATCAACATCGGTATTTTTGTGGAACCTCAGGAAGAATTGTTTGTCGTGGTGGATAACCACCATCTCCATATCGATTTTATGGTTTTTGAAAAAGACCTGTCCAGTATTAAAATCGGGCAGACCATTCGGTTTTACCTGCATAGTAAACCGAGCAAAGTCATGCACGCGAAGGTTTTTGCCATCGGAAAAGCATTGGACGAAACGCAGCGAACCGTGCAGGTACATGCCAAAATACTGGAAGATGAAGAAGAATTGCTGCCAGGCATGTACGTCGAGGGCCGCGTCATTTTAGAAGATCAGCATGTGCCGGCGTTGCCCGAAGAAGCCGTAGCGCTGGACAATGGCCTGTATTATATTTTTATCAAAGAAGACGAACTTGAAGACGAAGTGCATTTCAAAATGATCCCCGTACTGAAAGGTGTTTCGGATTTTGGATATGTCCAGGTCGATCCGCTTGAAAAGCTGGAAAAAGACGTTGAGATCGTCACCAGCGGTGCGTACTTCCTGCTTGCGCAAACGAAAAAAGGGCAGGGAGGGGTCGGGCATCATCATTAATTTGCCAGAAACTTTTTTCTTGTAAGCAATGCTGTTAAATTTATACCTAAAACTTACTATGAATCAATTTGTCGTCAATTCCACTTTTCCAAGCCCAATCCTGAAGGATTTTCATACCTATATTGATTATTGCGAAAAACATCGGCCAAAAATTACCAATACCAATGAGTTTGTCGGTCGAAAATATGTTTTTGAACTCAATCAAATGATGGAACAAAAGTTTGATGGTTTGACCGCCAAAAACGACCAAAACCATTACCCGTTGCTGCATCTGTTTTATCATTTATGTTTGCGGGGAGATTTGTTTGTACTTGAATTTAAGAAATCAGGAGGAGGGCATTTCACGCCGAATGAAAAAAAGCTGCAATATTTCAGGGCGCTCAATGCTACCGAGCAATACTTTTATCTTTTAAAAACGCTTTGGGTGTATTGCGATTGGGAAAATATCCAACTTGGAGACATAGGGAGGGTTTTCGTTAATGATTTACAAGAATCTTTAAAATGGATTGCTGCATACGACGCCGGAGAATTTATTTCTTTAGACTACAAGGAAAACCCGTCAATATCCTCTTCTTTTCGCAGCCTTGCAACTATTCCGTTATACCTGGAGTATTTCGGATTCTGGAAATGCCAGATTTCTGACCATTACAGAACCCGTACAGCAATTTACACGAATGGGTTGCAGCTTACCGGATTTGGAAAAGCTATGTCTGCTTGTCTTGCCGAAGCAGGAGGTGTAACCCCTTGGAATATTTATGCCAAAAATGAAAATTACTATTTTGATCTATTTGACACTGCTGATGAAGTACGCAAAATGATGAAAAAAGGCCTTACTGAAAAAAAGGCGATCAAATGGGTTAAAGACCAGAAAAGAAAAGAGGAAAGAGCTAAAAAAGCAAAAGCGCTTTTGCCGTTTGAATCTTATTTTATAAAAATGTTCCCCGAAGGAGCGCTGGGCCTGGTGGAGATCAAACTGCCACACAAATTCCGCCCCGGCATTTATACTTTTCATGTATGTCTTTCTCACGATCCCAAAATTAGCCGCAAGATTCAAATGGATGCTCATCACACGTTGCAAGCTCTGCACCGGATGATCCAGAAAGCATACAATTTTGATGACGACCATCTATACCGCTTTTTTATGGATGGAAAACCCTGGTCAAAATTATCTTACAGTGATCCTCGCGGGGGTGAAGACCCCTTTGCCGATGAAATCAAACTTGGAGACCTGGAACATCTTGCCCTGAATAAAAAGATCCTGTACATTTTCGATTTTGGCGACGAATGGAGGTTTGACATCATCCTGGAAAAAATTGATGAAAACAGCGCTCAGTTACCAAAAGGCAAAATCGTTGAATCTATCGGGAAACCGCCCAAACAATACCAATACACCGCTTGAGATGGCTATGACGAGGAAGAGGAATATGATGTTGAGCTTTGACTTTTTATGCGTGAACAAGTATAAGGAATGGTAAGCTATATCTATTTTTGAATAATCAATCAAACAACTATACTTGTTCACGGATAAACCCGCCCGCCTGCATCGGGCGGGTGTCGGGGGCCATGCGTTTTCGGGTATAGATCAAAATCCCCATTCCTGCGTATAAATCAACGATCATAAAACTGATGCAACGAATTTGTAGTTTATAGTTCGTAGTTTATGGTCTTTGAAAACTACGAACCTGCCTGACGGCAAAGGCAGGCTACGAACCACGAACCACGAACCACAAACGCGTATGAAAAAACAACCCGATCGTATCGCAATCAAACAATCACTGATCGAACAATGCAAGGCTTTTGTGCAGGAAAAGATCAATGTGGCTGAAAAGCTGATGACTGAAGCGCAGGACAGCGCCAACAACGAAACCAAAAGCAGCGTGGGCGATAAGTACGAAACCGGCCGCGCCATGATGCAGGCCGAACGCGATAAAAATGCCCGCCAGCTTTCAGAGGCGCTGAAGATCAAAATGCAGCTTGATCGGCTGCAAAGGATTGACCCTTCGGAGAAGGTGACCTTCGGAAGCGTGGTCGTAACAGGCTACGGCAATTATTTTATTTCGATCAGCGCGGGCAGGGTAGTGGTGGATGGCGTGAAATATTTTGCCATATCGCCGGTATCGCCGCTGGCTTTGTCGATGCAACAAAAACAAGTCGGCGACAAGATCGAATTCAACGACCAGGAAATCAAGATCCTGGAAGTTTTTTAATCACTCTCAAGGCCGGTGAGCAGCAGGCCGGTGATATCTTTTTCAAGGGCTGCGCGGTTGGGGTTCCGGTCTTCATTGTACCAATAATGTATCCAGCGGATCGAGGTGAGGATGGTGTAGAGCGCTACGGTAGGGTTTATTTTTTTGAAAACGCCGCTCGCAATGCCTTCGTCGATGATATTTTTAAACCGCGTTTCATAATCCTTCCGCAAAGCCAGAAATTCACTGAGAAAAGGTTCGCTGAGGTGCCGCCATTCGTCGTTGAACACCGTCACGGAGGTGAAATCTTCGATAGCTACGCGGATGTGTAGTTCGATCAGTTGCTTTACCTTTTCTGATGCCGAAACCTGCTGGCTTTCAATTCCGGTGATCCCGGTGATAAATTTATTGGCGTTGTCAAAACAGATTTTACGGAGTACTTCTTCCTTTGACTTCAAATGGTTGTATAAGCTCGACGCCTGCTCCAGCCCGACGCGCTCCGCCAGTTCGCGCATGGAAGCCGCCAGGTATCCCTTCTCCATGAACAGCTTTCCGGCAGCTTCAAACACCAGCTCTTTTTTCGTTTTTTTCTGACTGTCAGGCATTATTAGTTTCTAGTTCAAAGTTTCTGGTTACTGGTTGAGGTTCAAGGTGTTCAACCCTTGCGCGACAAGTTCTGACATCTTGCATCTGACGTCTCGCATCTGATATCAATGATCATAATCCACCACGATTTTTTCAGAGCGCGGATGCGACTGGCAGGTCAGGATATAGCCCGATTTCACTTCATCGTCTTCGAGGGCGTAATTGACTTCCATTTCCACGTCGCCTTCGAGCAGCTTGGCTTTGCAGGTAGCGCATACACCGCCTTTGCAGGCGAAGGGCAGGTCGGCGCCCTGCTTCAAAGCGCCGTCGAGGATGGATTCGGCGCCGTATTTCAAAGTAAAATCAAAAGAATCGCCGTCGAGCAGTACCGTAACATGGCTTTCTTTCGAAGGATCAAAAGAACTGGTCCCCGGCTTCGGAATACCGAAATCCTGTTTCTGTCCCGGAGTTGTAAATAGTTCGATATGAATTTTTTTGTTGTCCACGCCAAGTTCTTGTAAAGCCTGACGGATCGCCAGCATCATGGGTTCCGGGCCGCAGATAAAATATTCGTCAACGGATTTTGTGTCAAACAGAAAGCGGGCAAACTGCTGGCATTTTTCCACCGTGATAAAACCATTGAACAACTCGCCTTCCAGCCTTTCTTCACTGAAAATATGATGCACGGTGAGGCGGTTCATGTATTCGTTTTTCAAGGCTTCGATCGTTTCCCGGAAAATGATGGAATCGAATCCCCGGTTTCCGTAAAAAAGGATGAAGTTGCTTTTCGGCTCCACCTGGAGCACCGTTTTCAAAATAGAAATGACAGGCGTGATGCCGCTTCCGCCGGCAAATCCGATATATGTTTTTTCATTCGCAGGGTTTAGTTCGGTGTAAAACCTGCCCATTGGTGTCAGCGTTTCCAGCACGTCGCCTACTTTTAAAACATCGTTGGCAAAGGTTGAAAACCTGCCTCCCGGTACCTTTTTTACTGCGATGCGCAATTCGTTTTCCAACGGACTGACGCACACGGAATAATTGCGGCGTACCTCCTCACCATTGATCTGTTTTTTGAAAGTAAGATACTGACCCTGTTTAAACAAATAGGCGGTTTTCAGTTCCTCGGGAACATCCAAAACCACCGATACCGCATCGTCGGTTTCACGGCGGATCTCCTTAACCTTCAGTGGATGAAATTTCGACATTGATTTATTGCTTTATCTTTATTATGATGGCGTTCAAAAATAATCCACGCTGGATATTTATGCGACCACGCATGCCTGCCTTTAGTATTGTAAATAATCAAAAGAGATTAAGATTAGGAAAATAAAG
>CAZKDA010000214.1:0-8674 GCA_964551455.1 uncultured Saprospiraceae bacterium | reverse complement strand
TCACCCGGCAATGGAAGTTGCCTTCGGAAGATGAAACCGGCGATTTTTCAGCTTACTATTGCGCCGTAAACTGGAACAAGCGGACGCTGATGCTCGACCTCAATGACCCCGCCGACAAAGAGCAGCTTTTTACTTTAATAAAAACCGCCGATGTGGTGATCAGCAACTTTAAAAAGCGATCAGCCGAAAAGCTCGGAATTGATTACGATACTTTAAAAACCATTAAACCGGATCTGATCTTCGGTGAAATCACAGCTTATGAAAATGAGCCGGATAAACCCGCCTTTGATGTCGTGCTGCAAGCCGAAACGGGTTTTATGTATATGAACGGAGAGCCGGGACGCGAACCTGCGAGGATGCCCGTTGCGTTGATCGATATCCTGGCGGCGCATCAGTTGAAAGAAGCGATTTTGATCGCGTTGCTCCACCGCGAACGAACCGGAAAGGGAAGCCATGTTTCCGCTTCGTTGTTTGGATCAGCCATAGCTTCGCTGGCGAACCAGGCCTCCAACTGGCTCATGGCCGGCCACATCCCGCAAAGAATGGGCAGCGCCCATCCGAATATTGCGCCCTATGGCGATGTTTTTTATACTAATGATGACAAACCAGTTACGCTGGCGGTTGGCACCGATCAGCAATTCAAAACGCTGTGTGAGATTTTGGGAAAGCCGCAATTGGTGCAGGACGAAAGGTTTACAACCAATGCGTTGCGCGTAAAAAATCGTGAGCCGCTAAAATCAAAGCTGGCAAAGCTCATTAAAAAATTTTCCAGAGCCGAATTGAATGCCATGCTCGACAAAAACGGCGTGCCGACGGGAAATGTCCTCGACATGCAAGAAGTATTCGAACAACCGGAAGCCGGCAGCATGGTACTCAAAGAGAAGCTCTCCAATGGCGCTTTCAGCAAATGTGTCAGAACCGTCGCTTTCAAAATTCAAATGTAAGGTACATGGCAGACCATACAGGTTTAAAACCGATTCATTGGGAAAAGTAAATGAAATTACTAATTTTATCCTCCTCGCAGGCACGAGAAGCAATTTTTATCGCTTTCTTTTTGCACCCTGCTGCGTTAAAAATGCTCACCGTAGCTTAGGCTAAGTTTGCGCTTTTTGCCTTGCAGGCCACAAAAATAAAATTGTCAAAATTTCACTTCTCATACCCGCGAGGAGGATATCAGCCTAACAATTATCATCAAATGCAAGTAAAATTTATACGAATCCCTTTTTTGATCTTTTTCTTTTTTGCGGTTTCATGGCAGGTTAAGGCTACACATATTGTCGGGGGAGAGATGAATTACAGGTGCCTGGGAAATGACCAATATGAAATCACCATGACGGTTTTTCGGGACTGTTATAATGGAGTACCCAATTTTGATGTTTATGCTAAAATAGGGATTTTTGACGCCAATAATAATCTGGTGCAAAATATCAACGATACCACTTCGGGAGTTTTATTCATCCCTTATATTTATGACGACACCATCAATCCGACTTTGTGGGATCCCTGCCTGGTCGTTCCGCCGAATGTTTGTGTGGACGTGACCACTTATACGGCTACCGTAACGTTGCCTTATTTGCCTGGAGGTTACAACCTTGTTTATCAGCGCTGTTGCCGCAACTGGTCTATAATCAATATCGTCAATCCATTATACACGGGCGCTACTTATAATATTGAAATCTCTGAACAAGCCTTGCTGGAATGCAATTCGAGTGCGGTTTTCAATGAGTGGCCACCCACCTACGTTTGTGTCAACTACCCGATCGAATTCGATCATTCCGCTACGGATATAGATGGCGACTCGATCGTTTATCGCATGTGTGTACCATTTCATGGGGCTGAGTATGACAACTGTATCCCTTCAAATGCAAGTAATGCTTGTCATCACAGTAGCCAGCCATGTGGCCCCGAACCATGCCCGCCATTCAGTCCGCCTTTCGATACGGTGGTATGGCAGTCTCCTTTCAATGTAGATAACATGCTTGGCGGCGTACCTTTGACCATCGATCCGCAAACCGGATGGCTGACCGGCACTCCTAACCAGCTTGGGCAATTTGTGGTGGGAATATGCCTGGATGAGTATCGCGATGGAAATTTGATTTCTTCTACCCGCCGTGATTTTCAATACAATGTAGGGGATTGTGGTGAAACAATTTCTTCATTTTTTGCACCGGAAGTTCAATGCGATGATCTCGAAGTAGATTTTTTCAACCAAAGCACAAATTCAGATGGTTATCTCTGGCATTTCGATCTGCTCAACAACCCTGAAGCCACCTCTACGGTGGTACATCCCAGTTATTCATATCCTGACACCGGATTATACACAGTCATGCTTGTTGCTCAACCGGGGGATGATTGCACAGATACTTCCTATCATGAAGTTTATTTACAATACCCTACCCTTACGGCTGATTTCTACTATGAACAGGTGGGTTGTACTGACAGCTTGATCATTGCAGTATCTGACCTTTCTTATGATACCTTCTCAACTATCGTGGCCTGGGAATGGGAGCTTCGATCCTCCAACGGCGCCTTGTTGGATACTTCCCACGTACAAGACCCTACTTTTGTAGTAACAACCAGCACCATTGTTACTTTAGAACTGACGGTCACTGCCGAAAACGGCTGTACTCAATTCCTTTCAGAATCT
The DNA here is from genome assembly GCA_964551455.1 of uncultured Saprospiraceae bacterium. Lineage (GTDB taxonomy): Bacteria > Bacteroidota > Bacteroidia > Chitinophagales > Saprospiraceae > JAHDHW01. The sequence goes on along the minus strand of CAZKDA010000214.1, from coordinate 6,027 downwards.
TTTCCGGTACATATTTTTGGTGATGAATTTTTGCCAGACCAACTAATTGCTTGTTTAGGGGATTCAGTAGAATTAAATCCCGATCCTTTCCTTAGTGCAGTCTATTTGTGGTCTCCGGCCTATGGATTGAACGACACTACTGCTGCAAATCCACTGGCTTTTCCGGAGGTTACGACCGATTACAGCGTATTCATTGTCAATGAATATGATTGTGAATATTTCGATACCATAGAAGTTGTGATCATCGACGATATCCCTTTGCTCAATGCCATTGCCATACCGGATACGATCTATCTCGGAGAAAGTTCTCAATTGATATCCAACAACGATCCCGGTTACACTTATCAATGGTTTCCGTCAGAAACACTCAGTAACCCTACGATTTTCAACCCCATTGCAACCCCGGAAGAAACTACGGATTATACGGTTTTCGTGACCAATGAAGCCGGATGCACCAACTCCGCTACCGTAAGAGTGGTGGTAACCGTTCCGCCCTGCATTGAGCCACACCTCTTTTTGCCGAATGCATTTACACCCAACAATGACGGCGAAAACGACGTACTCCGGCTGATGGGCAATAGCATCGATGTGATGTACCTCGTCATTTACAACCGCTGGGGGCAAAAAGTATTCGAGTCACACGACCAGGATCACGGATGGGATGGCACTTTTAAAGGTGAAGCTTTGCCGCCGGATGTTTATGGATTTTACCTGGAAGTAAAGTGCCTTGGCGGAGGAGAATATTTCAAAAAAGGAAATATCGCTTTGTTGAAATAAAACAGATGTTAGACTTTAGACGATAGACACCAGACATCTAAAATCTATTATCCCGTCTATTTGTATTGACATACCGCGTACTCCGATAAGCTGGAGTAAAATCTTGGTCCCAGATTATCAGACCTTTTTCTTAGTGGTTCTTTGTGCCTCGTGGTTACAAGTTTTTGTGTTAACACATCTACCGTCTAAAGTCTAACTTCTAAAGTCTATCGTCTAACGTCTAACGTCTAACGTCTATCGTCTAACGTCTAACGTCTAACATCTACCGTCTGACTACGACTTCTTCTTGACCCTTTCCAGTTGTTTCAGCTTCATCTGTTCCCCTATTTGCTGTGAGGCTGAAAATGAAGTGACCATTTGGGAAAGCATATCAGATGCAGCGGTAGGTGCATTTGGCAACAGGATCAAATTGCTGTTGGTATTTTCACCTAAAGCCTGAAGCGTATCGTAATGCTGGGTAATGACGATCAGCGCGGAGGCCTCCTGTGAGTTGATCCCCACCTGGTTGAGCACTTCGACGGATTCTTCCAGCCCTCTGGCGATTTCGCGTCGCTGGTCGGCGATACCCTGCCCCTGGAGTTTTTTGCTTTCGGCTTCAGCCTGTGCACGCGCTACGATGCGGATGCGTTCGGCTTCACCTTCGTACTCAGCAGCTACTTTTATACGCTCGGCAGCGTTGATGCGGTTCATCGCATTTTTCACCTCGATATCCGGGTCGATGTCCGTTACCAGCGCTTTGACGATCCCGTAGCCGTAATCGTTCATCGCTTCCTGCAATTCACGCAGGATAGCAATGGCGATATCATCCTTCCGTTCAAAAACATAGTCCAGTTTTAATTTCGGTACCTCAGCCCGCACCACATCGAATACGTAAGAGGTGATCTGGTTGTGCGGGTTTTCCAGTTTGTAAAATGCATCGTAGATCGCATCGGGAAGGACGCGGAATTGAACGGAGACTTTAAGTTTTACAAAAACATCGTCTTTGGTTTTGGTCTCGACGATGACATCCAGTTGCTGGATCTTCAGGCTCAGCCGTCCGGCCACCTGATCGAAAAACGGGATTTTAAACTGCAACCCCGCAGTTTTGATGCTGTGGAATTTTCCAAATCGCTGTACAACCGCAGCAGATTGCTGCCTTACAGTGAACAGGCCGGAAAAAATGACAATGATCCCTAAAAAAATGACAGGAATTAAATAAGTGATTTCCATGATGAGTTGATTTTATAATGATGTAATTTTCTCTAATGGTTTGATGGAACGGTTGCAAAATATATCCGGAAAAGCATTTTTCAACAATATAAGGCCAAAGCCTTGAATTTTATCGACGATTGGCAGTTGTTTTTTTTTAAAAAGAAAAAAACATACTCATTGCTGTGCTTCGGAGTTTGCTATGTCTTTGGTTTTTACAAAAAAGAACTCAACGGACTTGGGATTGACATTGATGTTGTGCACGATGGATGGCCGGTTGGACAACAAAACCGGAATAGTGTTTTTTTCGGTATCCAGCGGAATATCTTTTAAATCCACCTCAACGGTAAAATCAGCGCTGCTGACCAAGTTGTAATTACTCAACCCAACCGTAAAGCTCAGTTTGATATTTTCAGGAAAAATCTTCAGGCTGTCGGGCGCATTTTTTACAATGATCGGAACAAAAACTTCCTTCTCGGTAAATTCATCCACCTTCAGCGTAACATCGATCACATCGAAGGCCGGAACGATCTGAGCGTTTACCGGTCTGGTAAGCGGCAGCTTGTGCGTGCCGTTTTTCTGGATATTGCTGAGTTTGAGCGTATCGGTAGGCCAGTCGTGGAGGGTTTCGATATAACTTTTCGGCCCGGAAACGGAAACACTGTCGGCTGAAAGTGAAATGCTGTCGATCAGATAAATTCGCGGAGCAAAATCCAATTGGGAATTAAACACCAGCGGGACTTTTTTCTGTGCTTTTTTTTCTACTTTCAAAAAAATAAAGTCCGTATTCACGTCGCTGACTTCGATATTCCCGGACAGGATATTTTGAATTTTATCAGAGATCAGACTGGTGGTTAAAGTTTGTTCAGGAGCTTCGGAAAGTTCAAATTTGATTTCGTTTTTGCGGTTTCTGAAATAATTGGAGATCAGATCGAAACCCTTGCCGGCAATGGTCACTTTTACTGCTTTGGCTGGTGGTTCGGCCAGAACCATGCTTTCCGGCACGATGTAATCTATGGTGTATTCCCGTGTAGTTTTATAAGTTTGAGAAAGTTTTACCAACAACCAAAAGATAAGGGCTATACCGATACAAAACATCAGAATAGCTCTGTCTGTCTGTAAAAAAGATCGTATTTCAGCTATTATTCGTTTTTTCATCAGCGGTTGCAAGCAGTTCCGTCATTTCTTTGGAAATGGCGCTTTTGGCTACTCTTAAAAATGTTTTGGTATCCACTTGCAGCGTAACAAAATTGCCTTCGATCTTGTTGATCTTCCCAACTATCCCGCTGGCAGTGATCACCTCTCTTCCTTTTTCGAGTTGTTCGACAAATTTGTTTTGTTCCTTTTGTTTTTTAGCCTGCGGCCGGATCAGGAAAAAATAAAACACAGCAAAGATCGCGACCATAAAAAAGATATTCATCATTCCACCGCCATTTCCTGCCTGAAGTAAAATAAAGTTTGCCATCATAGTAAATTTAAGTTTTGATTTATTTCGGGATAACGTTTCCTTTGATCTGCAAAATATTTTGGTTGGGGTAAGTGTTTGCGGTGATCGTAACGGGTTTGGCCTGGTGGTCTTTTTTACCTTTGCTATCAAACCTGACAGAAATTTCACCGCCTTTCCCGGGAGGAATCGGTTCCTTCGGATAGCTCGGAACGGTACAACCACAAGTTGAGCGAGCATCGCTGATCATCAAAGGCACTTTGCCGGTGTTTGTAAATTTAAAAACATGCGTTACAATTTCTCCTTCTCTGATCGTTCCGAAATCGTATCGCGTATTTTCAAAAGTCATTTTTGCCACGTTTACGGTATCCACCGGAGCGTCGGCATCAACAGGGCTGCGGATGATATCGGAGATACGATTTCCGGGTTCGAGTGATATTTCCTTGACACCGTTTTTCTGATCTTTTGTCTGTTGACTTCCTTCATTGACACATCCTGGCAAAAGGAAAAAAAGGCAAAACAAAATCATCAAATTCTTCATCTTTAGTTCCGTTTTTTCTGTCAAAAATGAGTGTCAAAGGTACTTTTTTTATTCAATATTTTGCAATTAAACTCATAAGATGGAATGCTTTTACAGTTCCTAAAATTCAACTTTTTTAAAAGGCCAAAGCGTAGCTTAAAAAGCAATGTTTGGCTAATATACGCGACACCGCATAAATTTCGGATTATAAAATTTAATTCCCGACGTGTCGGGATCGGTATAACTGTTCACGGATAAATTTCGGGATATCAAAATCCAAAACCTGCCCGTGCAGTCAGGCGGGTTTATCCGTGAACAAGTATAAAGGTATTTGGCTATTTTTGTTTTATATAAAAAAATTCATGACGCAACATAAATACAATTACGGCATCATCGGAAATTGTGCTTACCTGGCGCTGATCGACACGCATGCTAATGCCGGCTGGATGTGCCTGCCTCGTTTTGACAGCAGTTTTATTTTCGGAACCATGCTCGACGACAAGCTCGGCGGCTGTTTTTCGATACAACCGGAATGGGAAAACTTTGAGTCCGGCCAAAGTTATATCCACAATACCAATATCCTCGAAACGACTTTCAAATGCGACGATGGCAGCTTCAAGGTGATAGATTTCGCTCCGCGGTTTTATCAGCACGAACGCTATTTCAAACCCCTGATGCTCGTGAGAAAGATCATCCCCTTGGAAGGCAACCCCAGGATCAGGGTAAAATGCCAGCCCAAAGGCGGTTATGGAGAAATAAATCCGGAGAAAGTGTTTGGTAGCAACCATATCGGATTTTTAAAACTGGAATCCGAAGTGCGCCTTACTACCAATATTCCGCTCAGTTATGTGGACAAAGAACAGGCGTTCCTGCTCAAGGAAGCCAAATATTGTGTGTTTACATGGGGCGCACCGCTGGAAGCGCCACTTGAATCCACAGTCGAATCTTTTTTGGAAAGAACCATAAAATACTGGCGGCATTGGGTGATGAACACTTCCACCGAACATTTTCACCAGGAAAGCGTCATCCGTTCGGCACTGACCCTCAAACTCCTCCAGTACCAGGACACCGGGGCGATCATCGCGGCAGCCACAACCAGCCTGCCGGAATTTCCCGGAAGCGGAAGAAACTGGGATTATCGGTTTTGCTGGCTAAGAGATGCGCATTATACCATCAAAGCGCTCAACGACCTGAGCCATTTCGGAATCATGGAAGATTACGTCACCTTCATTGAAAACATCGTCCTGAACGAAGACCGACGCTTCCACCCCCTCTACCCCATCACCATTGACCGGGAACCGGTTGAAAGGGTCCTGCCGCTGAAAGGTTATCAAAACGAACGCCCCGTCAGAGTAGGCAATCAGGCTTATGAACACACCCAAAACGATGTTTACGGCCAGGTACTCGTAACCCTTCTGCCGCTCTTTTCCGACAAAAGGCTTAAAACCCAGGCGCACCTCACTTTGATCGAAATGGTAAAGCAATGCCTCGAAATGATCCGGCTTACGATCGAAGAACCTGACAATGGCCTTTGGGAATTTCGAGGGCTTACGCAATTGCATTGCTACACTTTTCTGTTCCATTGGGCAGGCAGCCATGCCGCAAAAAAAATTGCCGCGACAGTAGGCGATGAAAATTTATACGAACTTGCAGAACAGCTCGTCAATGAATCTGCGCGTATGATCGAATCCTGTTATGATGAAAAACGTGGCGTTTATACGCAGGCAGTTGGTTCCCAAAACCTCGACGCCAGCCTGCTGCAATTGATCAATATGAGTTATCTCGATCCAAAGAGCGAAAAAGCCAGGCGCCACCTGAAGGTTTTGGAAGATGAGTTGCGAACAGAATCCGGCCTTTTTTACAGATATAAACACGCCGACGACTTTGGCAAACCACAATCAACTTTCCTGGTGTGTGCTTTCTGGTATGTGGAAGCTTTGGCCAGAATGAACAGAGTGGATGAAGCTATTCAAATTTTTGAAAATCTGATCAAACACGGAAATCACCTGGGATTGCTCAGCGAAGATATCCACGAAGAAAGCGGAAGCCAATGGGGAAATTTCCCACAAACGTACAGCCATGTCGGCCTGATCAATGC
>CAZKDA010000213.1:0-8745 GCA_964551455.1 uncultured Saprospiraceae bacterium | reverse complement strand
ATGTACAGCCGTTTCCTGGCAGAGGAATTTTGGGGCTATTGGCCGATCTTGCTGTGGGTTTCGTTTTGGGTTTTTATTGTTATTGCCACGGAATCGCGCTATTCAAGACATCCTAAAAAATGGCGGCTGCTGGGACTTTCCACTTTGACGGGATTGTTGTTGTCGCTGGGCTTTCCGCCCATACCCCTGACATCGCTGATGTTTGTGGCTTTTGTCCCGCTGCTCCTTGTGGAAAAGGAGATCAGCAATTTCAGGGAAGAAACGTCGAAGTGGGAGGTTTTTAAATACAGTTATCACGCCTTCGTCATCTGGAATATCTTTGCGTGCTATTGGGTGACCAACACCGCTTTTGTCGCTGCTTTTCTCGCCATTTTTATCAATCCGCTGTTGATGACGATCCCTTTTGTGTTGTTCCACCAGGCCGGGAAACGGCTCAACCAAAAGATGAAATGGACGGCTTTCGCGGCTTTCTGGATAGCATTCGAGTATGTCCATCAGCGGCATCAGTTGTCGTGGCCCTGGCTGACACTGGGCAACAGCTTTGCACAATTTCCCTCCTGGGTGCAATGGTATGCTTTTACAGGCGTATTTGGCGGCACGCTTTGGATACTTGTTTCCAATATACTTTTTTACAAACCTGTTTCTAACTGGTATTTTCATAAAATTCCGCTTGCGCTAAAGCGGCTGGCGCTTCCCCTTGTCTTTGTGATCCTTCCGATCCTGTTGTCTTTGCTGGCATATTCTCGCTACGAGGAGCAGGGAACACAAGAAGTGGAAATAGCCGTGATCCAACCCAATTTTGAGCCGCATTATGAAAAATTCAGCCTCCCCGGTGAGTTGCAATTCCGACGCTTTATAGAATTATCTGAAAAGGCCTGTGACAACGACACGGATTACCTCCTATGGCCGGAAACCAGCCTCGACGCTGTAAACATCGGCAATTTTGAAAATGACAAAGACATCATCGCCATCCGCCGTTTTTTGGCCGATCATCCCAATACCAAGCTCGTAGCGGGCGTAGGTGCGTACCAGGTTTTTGACGGTTATAAAAACACACCTGCCCTTCGGACACAGGTCAACCTCGCCACGGGAGATACGACCTATTGGGAGGCTTACAACGCGGCCATCCAGGTTGAGCATGGTTCAGATGATATTCCGGTTTACAAAAAATCCATCCTCGTGCCGGGAGCAGAGTTTCTACCCTACCGAAAAATATTTTATTGGCTGGAATCTTTTGTCAACAAGCTCGGCGGCACGATGGCCGGCTATGGCGCACAGGAAGATCGCGGCGTTTTCCGCTCGACAGCAGGCACTGTGGTAGCCCCTGTGATCTGCTACGAAAGCATCTTCGGAGAGTATATGACCGGCTATATCCGCAACGGAGCGCAGGCGATTTTCATCGTGACCAACGACGGCTGGTGGGACAATACCGCCGGCCACAAGCAGCACCTGATGTTCGCATCCCTGCGGGCTATCGAGTCGCGCCGCCCCATCGCCCGTTCTGCCAACACGGGCATTTCGGCATTTATCAACCAGCGCGGAGATATCCGCATGGCCACCCAATACGAAGAAACTATTGCGATCAAAGATAAAATCCTGCTGAATGATTCAGTGACCTTTTACGTTCTCTGGGGTGATCTGATCGGACGCATCGCAGGTTTCCTTTCCATTCTGCTGATCCTGAATACGCTTGTGAAAGGGTGGGTACCCGAAGAGAAAATTCGCGGGAAAGTTTAAACCCCACTAAATCTGTATTCAATTAACGTTTGAACTACAAACTCACTACAGAAATTTTGAACATACCCTTTAAAACAAAACAAAACTGATGATCAAGGTCAGTATAAAAAAGGCTAATGAAAGCGCCAGGTAAAAAATACTTAAAACGATAAACTTCAGCAGCGTTTTACCAAAAGACTGTCCATAAACCCGCTTCATCGCTACAAACAGGTAAACAATAATGCCGATGACGAACAAAGCGGTCCAGCCACCCAAAAAGTCTCCGAATAGGGCAAGAACGGTTGCTATCAAAAAAACGAAAGCATGGCAATGAAAAGAAAAAATGAGATGCTCCACGTAATAAAACTCCCGCCGGATATACAGCAATTTCAATAAAACGGCCAGAAAAGGCATCATCAGCAAAACCATCAGCGGTAGCTTGCTCACAAAATAATTGAGCAGGCTTTTTCCGTTTTTTACAGCTTTTATCAGTTGTTTAAAAAGTATTCGTTCATAAAAAGAATCCATGCCGTATTTGCTGACAAGTTCATCAAGGCTTAATTCAACGATGTCTTTTTTTGCAACATCGAGGCCATCAATGTTTTCCGAAAATTTCAAGCTGAGTGTTATGGAATCTCTGCCACCTTTCCGGGCATTTTCAAAACCGGCCAAAAGGCTGTCAAATGCGGTGTTGACCTGTGGATAGTCAAATTGCCCCTTCACCTCCCTGCTTATGGAATCCAATAACTGAATGGATTCGATCTCTTCCGCTTTAGAAAATAGGTCATCTTCAATCATCTTTAAATTTACACCATCAGGTTCAATACTGGCCACCGCAAAAAACAAAATGGCCGTGAGGAGGAAAATGCGGATCGGGCTGGCATAAGTTGTATGTCTTCCTTTGAAATATTCGATGGTCAGTTTTCCGGGTTGGAAAATAGCAAAAACCGCCTTGAAAAATTTCGAATCGAGGTTAAACTGGGTATTGAAAAAATCGGCGATCAGCTCTTTCAAAGGAACTCTTCCCGTCGTGTATTTCTGGCTGCATTGCGGGCAATACAACGCATCTTCAGGCAATGGCGAAAGGCAATTCCTACAGATTTTATGCGCTGATTCCGAGCTGTTTTCCATTTGCAGGGTTGGTTTTGACTATCAGCAAGATATAAAAAAAACTTGCTTTGCAGCATGTACCGCAAAGCAAGTTTTTTTAGCCTGATTATAATTCTGACGGATTAATCGAAAGACTGGTTGGAAATGGAAGCCATATTGACGAGTTGCTGGTATTCCATATCCGACAAACCATCCATGCAATAATGGATCGGATTTACTTTTTTGTTTTTGTGGATCACTTCATAGTGCAAATGCGGAGCGGTGGAAGTTCCTGTGCTGCCTACCTTTCCGATCACTTGGCCTCTTTTCACTTTTTGGCCTAAGGTCACATCCACTTCGCTCATGTGGGCATACAAAGAACTGTAACCAAAGCCATGATCGATAACCACATGCGTACCATATCCGCTTTTCATATATTCAATGGCTGTGATCCTGCCGTCGCCCGAAGCATGGATCGGCGTACCGAGTGGGCAGGTAAAGTCAATGCCTGTGTGCATTTTGCGCCTTTTGAACACAGGGTGCATGCGCATTCCGAACCCGGAAAGGGAACCGATATTTCTTTGGATATGATCGGAACGGATGGGTTTGATGGCCGGAACGGATGCCATCATCTCTTCTCTTTTGGAAGCGAGGTCTTCGACTTCATCGAGCGACTTTGACTGAACAGCCAACTGGCGCTTCAATTTGTCCAGCTTTTCGCGTGATTCGACCAATAGATCGCCAGTGCTTTTGAACTTCGTAAGAGAGGTGTTGTATTTGTTGTGTCCGCCCACACCTCCATTCCATACGCTTTCGTCGATAGGATCCATGCCAAAGATGATCCGGTGGACGTTTGCGTCTCTGTCCTGGATATTGGTTAATACTTTGCTAAGTATATCGATATCCTGGTTGATAGATGAATACTGGGTTTTTAACTGAGTAATTTCGCGCATCAGCGCTTCTTCTTTAGGAGAGGGGAAATGGTAAAACGCAAGAGAAATGATGATGATCGACGAAACGATCACACCACAAAGAAAACCAAGTACTCGAAAAATTTTAATTTTTAGCGGCTCAACTACCCTTTCGTAACGTAAGGTTTGAGTGTTGTAAACAAACTTTTCTTTTCTCATAAAGACTTTATTCGTTAGCCAAAAATCCCTACTTTTGTCCAACTTTTTTGGCTTAAATTATCAGTTTCTCATTGTTCAGGTTCCAAAGGTAATTTTGAAAGTCCAATTATTCAAAAGATTTTTCAAAAATTTGTGACTTCATAAGTTAAATTAAACGTAAATAAGATACTTCCGAATGGTTCATGGAACTTTATTCAGATTGATGTTTCAGAAAACGCCACACGAGTGACGACAAAGGCGTTAACCAGTGAATATTAAGCCATTCCACGTGTTTTAATGAACCAATTTACCAGCTATTCAGTTAAAAGCTATTTTAATACACCCCTCAGCATGAAATCAGCCAGCGAAATAACCCCAACGATTACGGGGTCACAAATCCGGCAGACTTTTTTAAAGTTTTTTGAAAAAAAGAAGCATAAAATTGTTCCTTCCGCTCCTATTGTCAACAAAGACGACCCAACTCTGATGTTTACCAATGCCGGCATGAACCAGTTTAAAGACTACTTTCTCGGCAATCGAATCCCGGAAAACCGGCGAATCGTGGACACCCAGAAATGTTTGCGGGTTTCGGGAAAACACAACGACCTTGAAGAGGTCGGCATCGATAGTTATCACCACACTATGTTTGAAATGCTGGGCAACTGGTCGTTCGGCGATTATTTCAAGGAAGAAGCCATAGCCTGGGCCTGGGAGTTATTGACCGAAGTTTTTAAGCTGGACAAAGACCGGCTCTACGTAACGGTTTTTGAAGGTGACAAATCCGAAGGACTGGAAGCTGACCAGGAGGCAGTAAACTGCTGGAAAAAATGGGTTCCCGAAAATCGCATCCTGAAGTTCGGCAAAAAAGATAATTTCTGGGAAATGGGCGATCAGGGACCTTGCGGCCCATGTTCCGAAATCCATATCGACCTGAGAGACGAAACCGAAAGAGCTGACTCGGACGGCGCTAAACTCGTGAATCTGGGCAACCCGCTGGTCGTCGAAATCTGGAACCTCGTTTTTATACAATACAACCGCAAAGCAGACAAGACACTGGAACCCCTTCCCGAAAAACACATCGATACCGGGATGGGCTTCGAGCGCCTTTGCATGGCGCTCCAGGGCAAGCAGTCGAATTATGATACCGATGTTTTTACACCTTTTATAAAGTTTATAGAAAAGGAATCCGGCAAAAAATATACGTTTAGCTATGATCGCAATGCCAAATCTGACATCGCTATGCGCGTCGTGGTCGATCATGCCAGAGCAGTAGGTTTTACCATTGCCGATGGCCAGTTACCCTCCAATACCGGAGCAGGTTACGTGATCCGGCGTATCCTCCGGCGAGCAGTCAGGTATTATTATTCATTTTTAGCTATCAAGGAACCCTTCCTGCATAAGCTGATCCCGTTGCTTGCTGAAGAATTCAAATCCGTATTCCCTGAACTGGATGCCCAAAGAGATTTTGTGGAAAAAGTGATCCTCGAAGAAGAACGGTCTTTTTTGAAAACCCTGGAAGGCGGATTAAAAAGGATCGAAGCGTTGAAACCCGCCCGCATGATGCAGTCGGGCAGGGTCGATGATAAACGTATCGACGGGCAGGTTGCATTTGAATTGTACGATACTTATGGCTTTCCAATTGATCTTACTCGCCTAATAGCCACTGAAAAGGGCTGGACGATCGACGAGGCCGGATTTGAAAAGGCTTTGAATATTCAAAAAGATCGCTCCCGATCCGATGCACAAAAGGAAACAGGCGACTGGATTGATGTCAATGGACACCTGGAGTCGGTATTCGTCGGTTACGATCAACTCAAAGTCAGCGATACCAAAGTGGTAAAATACCGCACAGTAACCATAAAAGGCATTCCGCAATACCAGATCGTGCTCAGTAAAACGCCTTTCTATGCGGAAAGCGGAGGGCAGCGCGGCGATACCGGAATGCTTTGGTTTGGCGAAGAAAATATCCCTGTGATCGATACCCAAAAGGAAAATGAACTGATCGTTCACATTGTAAAAAAGCTACCGCAGGATCATGCTTCGCTGAAACTTGCTGAAGTAAATGCCGTCAAACGCCGGGCTACTGAAAGAAACCACACCGCCACCCACTTGCTGCACGCCGCACTCCATCGGGTTTTGGGAAGTCATGCTTTACAAAAAGGACAGGATGTGGATGATCAGCGGATCCGCTTTGACTTTTCCCATTTCCAGAAACTGACAAAAGAAGAAATTGCCAGGATTGAACAGATCGTCAATGAAAAGATCCGTGAAAATATCCCCCTCGATGAAGAGCGCGCCATGCCTATCGAACAAGCTAAGGCGATGGGGGCCATGATGCTATTCGGTGAAAAATACGGCGACGAAGTCAGGGTCATTACTTTCGATAAAGATTTTTCAAGGGAGCTTTGCGGGGGAACCCATGTCACGGCAACCGGAAAAATCGGTTTGTTTAAAATTTTGTCGGAAGCAGGCATCGCTTCGGGTGTGAGGAGGATCGAAGCGGTTACGGCTGATGGCGCTCATAATTTTATTGAAAAAAAGCTTGAAATGCTCGATGAGATTGAAAGCCTCGTAAAAAGTCCAACTGATCCGGCAAAGAGTGTACGCGCCCTGCTTGAAGAAAATAAAATCCTTAAAAAAGAGCTGGAAAAACAGCTGGCCAACCAGGCCGGCTCTCTGAAAGACGACCTAAAAAAATCGGCACACCTTATAAATGGTGTCAACTTTATCGGGAAAAATCTGCCTTTGCAAGACAGCAAAGCCCTGAAAACACTGGCCTTCGAACTGGAACGCGAAGTGAAAGACGCTTTCATCGTTTTTGGCGCCGAAGTGAATGGTAAGCCCCAACTGATGATCGCAATTAGCGAAAATCTCACTAAGGATAAAAACCTCCATGCCGGCAATATCATCCGCGAGTTGGCAAAGGAGATCAATGGCGGCGGAGGCGGTCAGCCATTTTTCGCTACTGCCGGAGGCACTGACGCCAATGGCCTGGAAAAAGCCATCGAAAAAGCAAAAGAAATGATTGCCTAAACTCCGGGATTTTGTCATTAAAAAGCCACCCCGACACGTCGTGTCGGGGTGGCTTTTTTGTACCCCGAATCCGGTAATTTGCAAAAAAGCCCTACCCAAAATATAGTATTTTGCATTTTTGGGACATCCTGTTCAACCAGCAATTCAAATCCCTGATTTTCAATTTTTTATACCCCGTTTTTAATCAAAAAACCGGTTTTCAAAATAAATTAGTGGCAATGATTTTGCAAACGGTTGGATCGTAACCGCGATTCAAAAAAATCAAAAAAATAATCAGCAGTTACCTTCCGATTTAAAGTCGTTTTTTTCAACACTCCCTGTCACGTAATTAATTCTATAAAAACACATTTCTAAAAAAATAGTCTTATGAAAAACCAAAACACAGCATTTTATTTACTTCTTGTTTTTTTCATCATTTCATTTTTTGCCTTTGTTTCATCTGTTGACGCTCAGACAAACTATTACACCAAAAAGTCCGGCGATTGGGATAATAAACACAATTGGCTTTCCTCAAAAAAACCCGGTGAGGAGGTTGATAAAAAAGACTCCGTTTTTGTGTCACATGATATGGAAATAGATGACGAATTGAAGATCAAAGGCGTTGTGATCGTTAAATCATCAGGAGAACTTGAAGTGGAAGATGAGATCAAAGTAGAACATGGTGGAAAACTTTTCAACTACGGAAAAATCGAGTTGGAGAAAGAACTGGAGATTAAAAAGTACTCGATGGTTGAAAATCACGGCATGCTTACAATTGAAAAAGAACTGAAGATCGAAGGAGAGTTTTATAACTACAATTACGTTTCCGTAAAAAAGGAAGTGGAAGTGGAAGAAGATGGCATGTTGATGAACGAAGGAAACATCGATACGTACAAAGAAATGGAAATTGAAGGTTATCTGAACAACTCCGGGACAATTGCCCTTAAAAACCGTGAAAAAATCGAACTGAAAGGCGGTACCATCGAAGGCGGAGGAAATATTGTTACTGATGAAATCGAAATGAAGAACGATAACGGAAACACTGCATTGCTGCACGACATGCATGTCTGCGGGGAAGATGACTACCAAACCAAAATCAAAGTAAATAGCGGAGTCTTCGATGCGACAACGGTGATTATCTGCGCAATGGCTTTGCCAGTTGAATTGTTCCGATATGAAGTAGAATTGAGAAACAACAATGTCCGGATCGACTGGGCGACCCAATCCGAAACCAACTGCGATTACTTTGAAGTGGAAAGATCAAGAGATGGCTATCACTTCGAATCGATCGGCACAGAAAACGGCGCCGGCAACAGCGAATCGCTCCGCTACTACTCCATCACTGACCGCTTCCCGTTTGAAGGAAAATCTTACTACCGGCTCAAGCAGGTTGACTTTGACGGAACAACCACTTATTTCGATGTAAAAATGGTGGAAAACAACGACGGCTTCACCGACCAGTATGGCCTAAATGTCTTTCCTAATCCCATCATGGAACACGAAAAATTCAACATTGGCCTCGATGGATTCGCAGGAAACAATGTGCAAGTAAACATCGTGAACATGACCGGCGTGCTGATCTATTCCAATGAATTTTCCATCACACAGGAACGTGAACTCATCGAATTGTCATCCGATATTATTCCGGGTTCGGGAACCTACATCGTCAGCATTCTTTCCAATAAGCGCTGGTACCACTACAAGTTCAACTACGTGCTGTAAAAACTCCGCTTCCGGAATTGCCGGAAAATGAAAAACCCGAAACTGCCATGCGGTTTCGGGGTTTTTATTTTAGCCGGGAAGCGTCCGGAAGCACTAT
>CAZKDA010000212.1:0-8801 GCA_964551455.1 uncultured Saprospiraceae bacterium | reverse complement strand
GTCGGGTGCGAGCTGCGGCGTGGCGACCAAACCAAAAGCCGGCAATTTTATTTCCTCGAACTCAAAAACCGAGAGAAACCAGTTGGGAGCAAACAGATCGAATTGAAAGGCTTTGAACAATATTTCCGATGGCTCGAAAGGATCGGGGTTGCTGTCGTAAATTTTGAAATAATACAAAAACCGCCCGTCGGAAGAAAAAGCCAACGGGTAATACGGGTCGATGCCCAAAGCATTCTGGAGATTGATGCCCGCCCCGATCTCGCCGCTATGTTTGTCAAATTGATACAACATGCCATTGCTGAGGAACTTCTTACCGTCTGGCGAAAAGCGGATCAGGCCTAGCGAGACATCCTGCCCCCCCGGCGGAACCGGTGTTACGGCAGGAGCCGAAATGCCATTTTCAGTGACCTGGAAAAGATAAAAGGAATCCGGAACATTTTCCTGGCCATCCAGAAAACGGTGGCCGTTTCGCGTCAAAATCCAGTAGTCTTCGCAGTTGCCGTGGAGGGTGCCGGCGAGGTATTCGAAGCAGGGGCTTAAAAGTTTTTTGTTAGCATCGATCACCTTCCCAAGGCCGTTGTTTTCGCTCATATCAATCTCGAACACCGAGAGGCCCTTGCCCTCCGGGAAGGGATTACCCGGCACATTCAGGGTTTCAAACTCATCGACCGTGAACAGATAATACAGGCTGTCGCTACCCGGTTTTTTGATGCTCAATGCACCTTGCGCTGCGCTGTGTCCCCCTCCCATAAAAAGCCCCATATCGCCGCCTTCCATCATTTCGTGGTTGCGGTTCCAGATACCACTCGTGATGGAGCCATCGATGCGGCCTCCACTGTTGGAGTAAAACAGCAGGTTGCCCTCCAGGTCAGACATGGTGCAGGCCGCTTCGTAAGAAAAGATCGAAGAATTATAATCGGTTGTGGGCAATCCATTGGAAAAATCCAGGCCGTAGTGGTTGCCGAAATACCAATGGTTGGCGATGAGCCTGCGGGGTTGCGCCTGGGCAGTGTTCCAAAGCAGGCAAAGCAGTAAAAATCCTGTGCAGGGTATGAAAATACAATTCTGGAAAAAGCGGTCTGGTTTGTTCATTTTCAGAAAAAAAATTGCTTTCAAACCTTAATTTACACATAATCTGTTGCTTATTACAAGACACTTTGCAAAAAGTGTCAAGTTTAAGACGAAGCGGGCTTCCCGTTTAGTAAATGGTAAAATATTGAACAATTTTTTTTTATCTTTCCTTCTTTACCTTCAAAACTCAACGATTCGCCATAATTCCGTTTCATATTTTAGAATTTTTTTAAAAACCCAAAGGAATAATGATGAAACGTTTCTTTTTACCCTTAACCGTTTATGCACTTTGCATTCTCAATTTTAACCCTCACCTGACAGCGCAACCCGATATTGTTTTTACACCCTGGATCACTTCCGGCCTTTCCAGTCCGGTGGCCATCGCCAATGCCGGCGACGGGTCGAACCGCCTGTTTGTGGTGCAACGCAATGGCATTATCAAGATCATTGAAAACAACACTTTACTGAATACGCCTTTCCTGGACATCGACGACCGGGTGCTTTCGGGCGGTGAGCGCGGCCTGCTCGGCCTGGCTTTTCACCCCGATTATGCAAACAACGGCTTCTTTTATGTCAATTATACCAACAACTCCGGCAATACCCGGATCTCGCGATTTTCTGTCACTCCCGGAGATGACAACATCGCAGACCCGGACAGCGAAGTGATCCTGTTGACGATGGTGCAACCCTATGGCAATCACAACGGCGGCGATATCAGCTTCGGCCCGAATGACGGCTACCTCTATATCGCCACAGGAGACGGAGGCAATGGCGGCGACCCCCAGAACAGGGCGCAAAACGGCAGATGCCTTTTGGGCAAAATTCTCCGGATCGACGTGGATGGCGGTGGTAATGCCCCAACCCTTTCTCAAACGAACACTACTTGCGACTTTACCAGTACTGCCAATTATACCGTGCCGGCGGACAATCCTTTTACAAACAATCCGCTGGTGTACAACGAGATATGGTCGATGGGCCTGCGCAACCCCTGGCGTATCAGCTTCGACAGCGACAACGGAAATATGTGGATCGCCGATGTAGGCCAAAATGCCTGGGAAGAAGTGCATGTCGAACTGGCCGGCGATGGCGGACTGAACTATGGATGGCGATGCTACGAAGGAAACCATACGTTCAATACCGACGGCTGCCAGGATCAAAGTTTTTATGAATTTCCCGATTTCGAATACGCTCATAGCCAGGGCTGGTGCATCACCGGAGGATATGTTTACCGCGGTTCAGAATTCCCCAACATGACGGGATATTACATCCTGGCGGATTTTGGTTCCAACAGGGTTTGGAGCCTTTTCCGCGAAGACAACGGCAACGTCATTTCCACCAACCACGGTACCAATACAGGGGCAGATGATATCAGCACTTTCGGCGTGGATGAAAACGGAGAACTGTATGCCGCCAATCTCAGCGGCACCATTTATAAAGTGGAAGATATGTCTCCGCTCCCGGTTGAGCTACACGATTTCCGGGGTTACCACGAAGCTGGCGTCAACAAGCTGGACTGGACTACCGCCGCCGAGATCGATGCGGATCATTTCGATATTGAAAAAAGTCTGGACGGCTCCGGTTTTTCTTCGATCGGAAAAGTAAAAGCCACCGGAAGCCCGGAATCTCCGGCCAAATACCAGTTTGAAGACCAACAGGTAAGATCGGACATGAGCTATTACCGCCTAAAAATGGTGGACAAAGACGGGAGCTTCGAATATTCCCGGATGATCAGCATCATAGCAGATATCCCGCTGGATTTTTCTATCCATCCGAATCCGAACAGCGGCGAATTCAGCATCTTCGTGGACGGCAAACCTGTCGGCAATTCAATCCTGGAAATTTTCAACCGGGAAGGTAAGCTCATCCTTCAGGAGAAATTTGACCTGGACGGCCCGTTCCAAAAAACCTACGATCTGAGCCACCTGCCAAAAGGGGTACACCTTGTCCGATTTAGCTGCGGAGGTTATACAAAAACGTTGAAGCTGGTGATTCGGTAAGGGCGCATGGTTTGTAGTTTGTGGTTTATGGTTAAATAACAAACTACAAACTACAAACCATAAACCAAAAGCCACTTTCACCGCAACATCATCACCGTACCTTTTTCCACCCGGCTGAATGAATTGTTTTCCGCAGTATAATCGTATTCGATGATATAGGTATACACGCCCTGCTCTACCCTTTTGCCTTTGTAAAAACCATCCCAGCCAGTGTCCGGATCGGTGGTTTCAAAAATGATCTGTCCCCAGCGGTTGAGGATCAAAAGGCGGTAGTTGTCCAGCGGACAGAAATTGATGGGAAGGAAAAAGTCGTTCAGGCCATCGCCGTTGTTGCTGAACGCATTCGGAATGTCAAAACATGGATCGTTCAATCTTTCACATTTGCCGACATGGATTGTATCGGAAGATTCACAACCGTTCAATTCGACCGTCACGGAATAAGCGCCGGTGTCGCCTACGAGCAGCCAGCTTTCCGTTGAGCCATCCTGCCACAAGTAGTTTGCATCGTCGTATCGCGTTGCCCGCAGGGTAAAATACTCTTCACAAATAAAAGTATCTCTTCCGAGATCAACGGCGGGATTGTTGAAAAAAATGGTAATGGAATCATTGCTCACGCAATCATCGATTTTTACTTCTACGGTATAAGTGCCGGAAAAGCCCACCATCAGGATCGAATCCGTTGAGCCGTCCTGCCAGAGATAGCTGTCAGCGCCAGTTACGGTAGCATCCAGAAGAAAAGGTTCCCGAAAGCACAAGGTCGTATCGTTGCCAAGCTCAGCAAAATCGGTACCGATATAAGCTACCTCGATAGAATCGCGCACCACACAATCGTCGATGCTCAACTCCATCCAGTACAATCCTTCGGTGGTCACCTGGAAATCCGCATCCGTCGAGCCATCCTGCCAAAGATATGTAGCGCCCGACAGGGGATCAGAGAGATACAGGCTTTCGCCGAAACACAAGGTCGTATCGTTACCAAAATCTACGATGATCTCTCGCGGGATGATTTTGACCACCCAATAGTCCCAGTCACCGTAATTGTCGATCACATGGCCATCGTCAGATTCCGAATAACCGGCGATGATGTAGCCGTCGTCATCGGTTTGGTGGACGGCATAAGCTACTTCACCGGAAGTGCCGCCGAAGCTTTTAGTCCATTCCGGTTCGCCGGAAGCATCGGTTTTTACGAGCCAGAAATCGCGACTGCCGATATGGTCGGTGACCATGCCGTCGGAGGAACTGGAACGCCCGCAAATAATAAACCCGTCGTCGGAAGTAGGGTCGATGCTCCAGGCCCATTCGCTGGATGAGCCGCCATAGCTTTTTTCCCAAAGCAACTCGCCATTGTCATCGATCTTTACGACCCAGAAATCCGAACTGCCGAAATTATTGGAAACATCGATGTTGGATGAATAGGTGGAACCGCCTACGATAAAGCCGATATTGGTTTTGTGTACTGAGTATGCGCGGTCCTCTCCTGCGCCGCCGTAGCTTTTCTCCCATTGAAGAGCACCGGCTGCATCAATCTTTATCACCCAGAAATCATAAAACCCCTTGTTTTCGCTGACATCGCCGTCATCGGAGATCGTGGAACCCGCCACTACAAAGCCGCCATCGCCGGCCAGGTCGATATCGAATGCCCAGTCGGGGTTGGAACCGCCGTAGTTGTTGCTCCATTCGACATCGCCGGAGGGTGATAATTTTACGACCAGAAAATCAAAACCGCCGTTATTTGAGTTTACGATCCCGTTTTGTGAATCCGAGAAACCGGCGACGATGTAGCCGCCATCGTGAGTTTGTTTGATGGATTCAGCGCGGTCGATCTTCGAGCCGCCGTAAGTTCGCTCCCATTGCATATTGCCGGAAGGATCGAGTTTGACGACCCAAAAATCTTCATCGCCATTGTTAAAGCTGACATCACCGTTGCTGGAGTAGGTCGATCCTGCAACGATGTAGCCGCCATCGGCAGTCTGCTGGATTTCAGTGGCTTCGTCATTGAGGCTTCCGCCATAGCTTTTTTCCCATTCAATCTGCCCTTCTTCATCCAGTTTTATAATCCAGAAATCCCAATCGCCGTTGTTGCTGCTGACATCGAAATCATCCGAGCGGGTATAACCGGCCATTACGTAACCGCCGTCGGATGTAATTTGCAAGGCATTGCCCCAGTCGCGTTCCGAACCACCGTAATTATAGGCCCAATCAATCTCGAAACAACCGTTTTGTGCTTTGAGTATTGTTCCTAAAAAAAATGAAGCTAAGATCGTCGCTCCAAAAAATAGTCGTTTAAAATATCTCACTTTCAAAGTTTGAAGTTCATGGTTTGTAGTTCTTGGTTCATGGTTCGTAGTTCTTGGTTTGTAGTTTGGAAACTATAAACTTCAAACTACAAACTACAAACCATTTACCACTTGATGAGCGCTGAAGCCCATGTAAAACCGCTGCCGAAAGCAGCAAGGCATACCAGATCACCGTCCTTTACTTTTCCGGTTTCCCAGGCTTCGCAAAGCGCTATCGGGATGGACGCGGCGGTTGTATTTCCATAATGCTGGATATTGTTCCAAACCTGGTCGTCGCGCAGCTTTAGTCGATGTTGAACAAACTGGCTGATGCGCAGGTTGGCCTGGTGGGGCACCAGCAGATCGATATCTTCGGGGCTGTAGCCGTTTTTTTGCAAAGCTTCCATGATGACTTCGGGGAACTTGGTCACCGCAAATTTAAAAACATATTGCCCATCCATGTTTGGGAAAATATCCTGCTCCTTGTACATTTTCTCCGTGATGAAGGCGCCGCCGAATTCCTGCTCCGGGTAGCCGTATTTTTCGACTTCCCCGTGGATACCGGCATGGCAACCCGGATTGATGTAAGCCAGCTTTTCGGCATGATCGCCATCGGCGTGAAGGTGTGTGGACAAAATGCCTTTCCCTTTTTCTGAAGTGGGTTGCACCACCACAGCGCCTGCTCCATCGCCGAAGATCACCGTGACGTTGCGGCCTTGCGTGGAAAAATCAAGCCCGGCAGAGTGAAATTCCGCGCCGACAACCAACACGTTTTTGTACATACCCGTTTTGACAAACTGATCGGCCACTGACAACCCGTACACAAAACCGCTGCACTGGTTGCGAATATCCAGGGCGCCGATGCCGTTCATTCCCAAAATTCTTTGCAACAAAACACCACAGCCTGGGAAAAAATAATCGGGGCTGAGTGTAGCGAAGATGATGAAATCCACGTCTTTCTCCGTGATCCCTGCCCGCTCGATAGCGATCCGGGCGGCTTCGGCGCCCATAGTAGCGCTGGATTCCTTGTGTTTTTGGGCGTATCGCCTTTCCAGGATACCCGTTCGTTCCTGAATCCATTCGTCGGAGGTATCCATTACTTTTTCAAGGTCTTTGTTGGTCACTACTTTTTCAGGGACATAAAACCCGATGCCGCCAATTTTTGATTGATGCATATTTTGAAATTATGAAGCCTTTCAGAAAAGGTTAATGCGAAATTTCGCAAAATCCATATTTTGGTCAAAAATACATAATTCTCTTAGCACAATTGATTCGGTCGTTGTTATAAAAAACAATTCCGTTATTTGCTGATGGATTTGGAGAAATGAAAAAGGATTGTGTTAATGTATATTTGAGGGGTAGGCATTATTGCTTTTTTGATTAAAAAAATACTGTTTAAGGCTACGAAGACATCCCGCTGAACAAGCGGGATACCGCAAGGCGGTAAAATCACAAAGTTACTTCTCGTTTTACAAAATATCGAAACATGATTTAGTAACCTGATTTTTTACAGGTTAAACGCACGAATACGTTGTTATAGAATATGGTTATTAAATGTCAAATTTTTATAAATAGTATTAATTGCAAATTGATCATTTGTTATTATAAAAAATCGGTTTTCACATATTGTTTTTTCAACAGGATGTTCGACCATTTAACCTTCCCAATCTGCGGGAAATAAAAAATGTGTCCCGCTGATCGCGCCGATCCACGCAGAATGGATTTTTTTTCAACAAGGTGTTCGTGCGTTTCACCTGGTTTTTTTAGAACCATTCTTTTTTTTGCAGAAAAAGCGTGATGGTTGCGTAGTATATCTTTGTGCCTTGGTGTCTAACGCTTTCAGCCTGCCTGTGTGTTTCGGCAGACAGGCGTCACGCGGTTTGTAGCAAATAATACCCACCCCTCAAATATATTTTCAAAACCTGCCAATTCAAATATCAAATGCTCCGGCATGAAACCGAAAGGACTTATCTCAGAAATTTGCTGCCCGACGACGCAGAACAATTCTACGCTTTAAACTTCGACAGCGAAGTCTTAAAATATACGGGAGATCAGCCATTTGAGCGCATAGAAGCAGCCAAAAACTTCCTTTCCAATTATGACCAATATGAAAAATATGGCGTTGGGCGACTTGCGGTTATTGAAAAAACCTCCGGATGTTTTTTGGGTTGGTGTGGTTTGAAATACTCCCCGGGCTTGCATGAATACGATATTGGGTTCAGGTTTTTCAGGGAATACTGGAACAAAGGTTTTGCCACCGAAACGGCGAAAATTTGTATTGATTTTGGGTTCAGGGAATTGGATATTGCAGAAATCGTCGGACGCGCAATGACCGAAAACAGGGCTTCCATAAAAGTCCTTGAGAAAATCGGGATGACCTTCAAACAAACTTTTGACTTTGACGGCTCGGAAGGCGTGATTTACCAAATTTTGAAAAAAGATTATCGATAATAAATTCTTTTAGTTTTCGAAACAGCCGGTTGTCATCCATTTTCTTCGATCATTCCAAAATATCCTGAGTTGCGGATAATCCAATTGAAACGGAGAATTTTGTGAGAAATCTATGATTTCGTTGCAAAATTGGACGATTTCAGCCTGCCTGCCGCAGGCAGGTTGGATTTAAAATTATCCGCAACTTGAGTTAACATATTCACATAGTTTGTAAAGTCGCTCATCGATAAAACTTGAACCTGTTGGATTAACTTTCCAAATTACGCGAGTATCAATTTATAAAACTAAAAATCGGAAATCATGGAAATAATAGATCAGCATAAAATTGACGATTTGATGGAAAGAGGCTTTACACTGCGTGGTTCAGATTACATCTCCGGCGGTATCCAAATGGTGAAAGATCATCTGGGACCTTTTGTAGGATTTACTTTGCTCAGTTTAATCATCAATGCCGCAGCCGGGGTTGTTCCGTTTGGAGGCTTGTTGGTAGGTGCGCCATTATCGGCGGGGTTTTTCATCGTAGCAAACAGAATCAATCAGGGTATCGAACCTGAGATCGGTGATTTTTTCAAAGGCTTTGAATATTTTGGCCAACTGGTGGTTTACACCTTGCTGACTGCTTTGCTGATCGTTGCCCTGTTGATTCCTCTCGGCCTGGTTGCAATTACCATGACGGCCTTCAGCTTTGACAGTGATCCGGGGGTATTTTTCATCTTCATGTTCGGAATGGTTGCTTTCTTTGTGGCGATCTATATTGGTATCAGTTTAATTTGGGCGCCCCACCTGATCGTGTTTGCCAATAAAAGAGCCTGGGAAAGTATGGAAACCAGTTTCAAAGTCATCAAACAAGATTTCTGGAATTTCGCAGGGTTTGCTATGCTGTTGGTGCTTTTAAACCTCGGAGGTTTGCTGTGCCTTGGGGTAGGCTTGTTGTTCACGATCCCGGCCAGCGCCTGCGCGATCTACCTTGCTTTTGAAGATGTAATGGAGTTGGATCAGGAAGGCC
>CAZKDA010000211.1:7195-8844 GCA_964551455.1 uncultured Saprospiraceae bacterium | reverse complement strand
GCAGGGTCACAATATTTTAAGCAGAACTTATTGACAATCTCGATTTTTTATCCGTAGCTTTGAGGCGCCTCTTATTGAAAAAAGGATTTTTGGCAAAAAATTAAAAAGCCGCGATCCTCAGTTTTTTTCTTACAATCTTACCATAACTACATAACCATCGGTTTCAATCTATTGCTTGAAACTGCAAAGTGTTTTGTTCTTTTCAAATCCTCCTGTTCCTGTAAAAGATCAAAGGCCAACGTCTTTGGTCAGTAATTTTTTCAACACCCATTAGTCAGTAAATCGCGTGATACTTTATTGCGCGGGATTTTTTTGATGCCGTATTCTCCGGTGAAGGGAGCGTATGCCCTTGCTGGCATGTATCTCCTTAAAACCGGGAGTAAACAAAAACAATGATTGCTTTTAACATGAAGAAAATCTACCCACTCCTGGCTGTAATGATGGTGTTGACAAATATTTGTTTTGGACAGGATCCGTCCTTTTCTCAGTTTTATGCCAACAGGATATACCTCAATCCCGCCTTTACAGGCATTGAAACAGGGATCAGCTTTGCCGGCGTGAGCCGAAGCCAGTGGACTAAGGTTGAACATGGGTTTCGTACTTACACAGCCAGCGTCGAATTCCAGGAACCGTACCTCAATTCAGGTTTCGGCCTCAATTTTTTCCACGACACGCAAGGCCTGATGCAACTCAATACCACCGGCATCGGCTTTTCGTATGCTTATATTATTGCTATAAAAAAACACAACCTGCACATTGGCTTTCAGGGAAGCTGGATCCAGAAATCCCTGGATTGGGACAAGATCGTGTTCTCCGATGAGATCGACCCCGTTTTCGGCGCCGTGAATCCCACAACCGCAGTTCCGTATCTCGACAGGATCACTTATACGGATTTTGATGCTGGCATCCTGTGGCGCTTCGATCAGGATATTAAGATCGGCAAATTCCTTTTCAGGGATGCAAGGACGAGCATTGGTTGCAGTATCCATCATCTGCCTTATCTGATGTTGAAAAACTCCGGAAACGAAAGTTTTCAAAACCTCCACACACAAACCAGCCCGCGATTGACTTTCCATGCAGGAACAGTTTTACCGCTGGTATATTTCAACGGAACAAAGAAGAAGATCGCCATTTCACCTAACCTGAAATTCGACACACAAGGTGAAAATCTCAGCGGCCTGCAAGTATTCACCTACGGCGTTTATCTGCTTTACCAGGGAATTTATTGCGGGGTCTATTATCAAAACAAAAATCCTTATCCGCAATCTAAAAACACCAATGCGCTGATATTCGCTGCGGGCGCCTACGTCGATACCGGAAGGAATGCCCAAAGGAGCTTTTTCATCGGCTTTAGCTATGACGCCAACACCACAGGCCTTGGGCCACGCGCCGGCGGCGTTTATGAAATCGCCCTGCGCTGGACGATAAAACCCGCAGCAACCTTATTCGCCAACAACGAAAAAAGAAAGTCTTCGAAAAGATTGTTGGATTGCACCGACTTTTTCTAAAAAAAAACGCGCATTGCGCGTCCTTACTCTTCACACTTCCCATGAACACTCCGATAGTCCTCCTGCCCCTTTGGGCGGGAGGATACTATTGTCGAAAGATGAAACTGTGCTTGTTTAGTGATACTGCCAGGCAGGTTTTGT
>CAZKDA010000211.1:0-7095 GCA_964551455.1 uncultured Saprospiraceae bacterium | reverse complement strand
CAAATCAACAAAATAATGAACATAGTTTTCACCCTCCGAACTATTTGTTTTTGTGCTGCCCTGGCTGCTGCAACGTGGCTTGGGGCGCAGTGTGATATTGAAGTGTTGAATGAAAACCCATGTGCCGGAGAAGCCGTCACTTTTACGGTAGCTCCCTCCGGAGCAAACCACAGTTGGGATTTTGACGGCGATGGACTTCCGGAAATGAACGGCGACACCGTCGTGTTCTCATTCCCGGAATCCAATTTCGATGAGGAATTTCTTGTTACGGTTTTTTCTGATAATGTCGCTTGTGATAGTGAAAACATCCTGGTATTGGCTGCCCCCGATCCTGCGATCGGGATCATTCCCGGTTCAGGGGTGATGACGGGCAACAACATCAGGTTGTGCAGTGGCGATACGGAAGCGACATTATCTGTTTTTAATGCTTCAACCACTTTTTCCACCAATACTTCCTACACCATCGATTGGGGCGACGGAAGCATCGAGAGTTATGACAACTCCACTTTCCCAACCACCGGATTTATCACGCATACCTATAATGGTTTCGGGTTTTACAACCTCGTCGTTTCAGCCACCGGGCAAAACGGTTGTTCGAGTTACCAAAATTATGTTTTTTACAACGGCAGCAATCCTTCGCTCGGCATTTCGAATCCGGGAAATACCGTCGGACTGTGCGTACCTGCCACCATTACTTTTCCGATAAACAACACCTCCTCGAATCCTGCCGGAACGGAATACTTTGTTTACATCGCCGGTGTGTTGGTGGAAAGTTATACGCAGGACAATGTGCCGGACAATTTCACCTATACCTTTACAGAAACCTCCTGCGGTGTAGCGACCTCCACCGGAAATTATTCCAATGCCTTCGACGTGCGGATCGAAGCCGTAAACCCCTGTGCATCCACGCAGGCAACCATCGAACCCATCGAAGTGAGCGAACCGCCTTCGGCTATCTTTGAAGTTGATGAACCTTATCCCTGCGTCGATGATGTCGTGACGCTCACCAACCTCACGCAAGGCTCTGAGGTGCTCAACGGAAACTGCTCGACCAACCTTTCTCCGACCTGGGCGATTTCTCCAGGTGTTTTCGGGGTAGATTGGAATATCGTCAATGGCAATCCCTGGGGTTCCGACATCCTTGACGTTGAGTTCCTGGTGCCGGGAGATTTTATAATCACCATGACAATAAACAGTTCGGCTTGCGGCGCAAGTGTGTATGCAGACACAGTAACAGTGGTGGAGCCACCCCAAACTTCCATCGACATCGACATGAGCACCGGATCAGGCGGCAGCGCCGGCAACTGTATCCCGGCATCTGTTTTTTTTACAAACAACACTTCTGGCGTGGATGTAGAGTGGTACTGGTCAGTAAGTCCTTCTTCAGGTTGGGAATTTGCCGATACTTCCACCAATCTTTCCGAACATCTGGAACTGATCTTCAACCAGGCAGGCAGCTATCAGATCACACTCCTTGCCGGAAATGCCTGCGAGACCGCCAACTGGGATACCACGCTGGTCATTGCCGATGCTCCCGAGATTTTGCTCAGTCCGCTATCGGATTTTTGTGAAACTGCAACTTTGAATTTCACAACTTCAAATGTCGAATTTGTTCCAAACGGCAATGCCATCGAAGAATATTCCTGGCAGTTTCCGGGAGCAGTTCCGGATGTTTCAAACGAACAATTTCCTTCTGACATTCATTACGCAACTCCCGGAGATTACATCGTCTCTCTTGAAATCACCAATGCCTGCGGCTCCGCAGCGACCGTCGATACTTTTTCGATCCTGGAACCCCAAGCGCTCGTCATCAGCAACGACACCTTCGTTTGTGCCGGAAGCGGCGGATTTTACCTTGCTGCTACGCCTGCCGGTGGCCAATGGTCGGGCGACGGGATCAGTCCCGAAGGCTGGTTTGTACCTTCCGCGTCGATAGCGGGAGAGAACGTGGTGAGCTATTCGTTGAACAACGGGGCCTGTTCCGTATTCGGCGAAGTGGCTGTCACTGTTTTAGCGCTACCGGTTGTAAACGCAGGGGACAATCAATTGCTTTGTGAAAATCACGCGCCTTTCTTCCTCGGAGGTTCTCCCTCCGGCGGAATCTGGACGGTGGACAACGGCGGCGTGATCGTCAGTAACAGCGTTTTTGATCCGCAGGCTTCAGGGCCTAGTATTTACAATTTAACCTATTCAGTTACCGCTGCAAATGGTTGTGAAAACTTAGATGAAAAGATAATTCTCGTCAATGCCCTGCCCGCAGTTGAAGCCGGCCCCGATGTTTCAACTTGTAATACACCGCAGACATTACAGCTTTCTGCGAACTATCCGCCCGGAGGAACCTGGTCAGGAACCGGCGTAACCCCCCAGGGTGTTTTTAATCCTGCCAGCACGCCCGGCGTCGGTGTTTACGAGTTGGTTTATACCTTTACCGATCCGTTCACCCTTTGTTCGGACAACGACAACCTCCAGGTGACAGTATTCGAAGCTCCTGCCATTGAAGCCGGTCCGAATGATACTTTGTGTATCGACGATGGTTTGTATTTTTTGAACGGCGCATCCCCTGCCGCGGCAGTCTGGAGCGGCCCCGGCATCGTCAATCCGCAAAACGGCATCTTCGATCCGCAACTGGCCGGAGGAGGTTGGCATACCTTGACTTATACTTTGAATAGTGGAAACTGCCTGGTGCAGGATACCCGGCTGATCTACGTGATCGATCTCAGCGAAACGGCGCTGGAAGCGCTTGAAATGTGTATTTCCGAAGGGCAAACTGTTTTAACTACAAATGCTCCTCCAAATGGCAGTTGGAGCGGTCCCGGGATTGTCGATCCGCAAAACGGCGTTTTTGATCCGCAAGCGGCTCAGCCCGGAGTGCATACCGTGACTTATACCTATTTTAATACAGCCTTTGGTTGTAATGGCTTTTTTTATAAAAACATTACTGTTCACGCAGTTGAAACCCCGGATTTCGAAGCCGACGATGTAGCCTGTGTGAATGAAACCATCCAGTTTTATAATACTTCGCCGACAGGCAATTCTGTATTCTGGGACTTTGGCGACGGTAATACGACGATTGATTTTTCACCTATACATATTTATTCAGCTACCGGAACTTATGAAGTTTTGCTGTTGATAGAAAACGATTTTGGCTGTAAAGATTCGACAACCCAAACCATTTACATAACCCAGGCTCCGCAACCCTTGTTTCAGTTAAACACCCACGAAGGCTGTGCGCCTTTGGAAGTGGATGTTACCAACCAGACAACGGGCTACGGGGTTACCTTTTTCTGGTATTTCAGCAATGGAATTTCCAGCATGGAACCCAACCCGGAGCCGGTGCTTTTCGATCAGGGGATGAATGACACGACCTACCAGATCACGCTGGGCGTAGTGAACCTGTGTGGGGCGAGTTATTACCAGGATTCAGTGTTGGTGCATGCTTTGCCCGTCGCTCATTTTGGTATTTCCCCTGAATCGAACTGTACTCCTGTGGAGGTTAGTTTTGCCAACGTTTCTTATGGAAGTCCGGATTCCTTTTTCTGGGATTTCGGAAACGGCAATACCTCGACCGATTCGCTTCCCGCTCCACAAACTTTTACGACCGATTCCATCATTACCGATTATACCATCACCCTCACTGCCTATAACCAATGCGGCCTCGACACCGCCCAGCAGACCATCTCCGTGGAACCTGCCGATGTGCAATCGTTTTTCAATGTTTCCGACCTGGAAGGTTGTGTGCCGCTGATGGTCGATTTTTTCGATTATTCCACTCCCGGCGCCAATATCGACTGGGACTTTGGCGATGGCAACTCGTCTTCATTGCCCAATCCATCACATACCTACGATGAGCCTGGCGATTACACGGTGATCCAGTATGCCACCAATCAATGCGGTTTTGACAGCGCCTCGGTGGTCATTACCGTCAACCCGGTTCCGGAGGTTTCATTTACGCATTTGCCGTTTGTGTGCATGGGACAGGAGGTACAGTTTGATAATACTTCCATCAACACCTCGGGGCATTTCTGGAATTTCGGCGACGGCGATTCTTCGCAACTCAACAATCCGGTGCATATTTTCGAAACATCGGGGTACCACACCGTCACACTGACCGGCGTGTCGATCTTTACCCAATGTACTGCTTCATTCAGCAGCGAGATTTATGTGTTACCGGCGCCTACGGCTTCTTTTGCGCCTTCGGCAAACAACGGTTGCGCTCCTTTTGCAATAGGTCTGACCAACAACTCCGTCAACGCCGCTTTCTACGAATGGGATTTCGGCGACGGCAATTATTCGGTGATGGAAAACCCGGCGCATGTTTACCACCAGCCGGGAACCTACACCATTTCGCTGATCGTGACGGATTTGCAAGGTTGTTACAATGATACCACTGTGTTCAATATCCACGTGCATCCAAAACCGGTGGCGGATTTTACTTTTGAAAAAGAAGAAATTTGCGGAACACCGGTTGATGTTCAGTTTTTCAACGAATCGCAGGGTGCCAACGGCTACCTTTGGGATTTTGGCGACGGCAACCAATCATTCCTTACAAATCCTGAACATACCTTTTATAATAGTGGTCATTTTTTAACTAAACTCACGGTTTCAACGGCTTTCGGTTGCATGGATTCTCTGACTTCGGAGGTGAGGATCTTTCCGCAACCGATCGCCGATTTTGATCTGGAAACTGCAAAGGGCTGCGTCCCGCTCTGCGTGGAATTCAACAACCTGTCGGAAGGAAGCGATCAGTATTTCTGGACTTTTGAGGATGGAACGAATTCGACGGCAACCGATCCGGTTCATGTTTTTAACGACCCCGGCCTTTACGACATCCAATTGATCGCCGCCATCGAAAATGTTTGTTTTGACACCATTTATATAAACGATGCAGTAGAGGTGTTGCAAACACCTTATGCCAATTTCGAATTCATCGAAACCGAAGCGGGAATTTTCCGATTCACTAATCTTTCGGAATATGCCGATGCGTATTTCTGGGATTTCTCCGATGGTTCCACCTCCGATCTCGAAAATCCTTCTCACCGGTTTTTAACCAATGGCGTCAAGCAAATTTACCTGGAGGCTTCTTCGCAAAATGGTTGTGTGGACGATACCCTGGTTACAATCGAGCCTTCCGTCTTAAAAGCGCTTTATATTCCCAGCGGTTTTTCACCGGAGCAGGGGATCGGTGAGGTGCGATTGTTCAAGCCAAAAGGCGTGGGGCTGAAAGAATACCATATCCGGGTTTTTTCACCTTATGGTCAATTGATCTGGGAATCCCGCAAAATTGAAGACGGGCAGCCCGTCGAAGCCTGGGATGGCACTTACAATGGTCAGTTGCTCCCGCAGGATGTTTATGTCTGGAAAGCCTTTGCCATCTTTGAGGACGGCACCTCCTGGCGCGGCAATGTCGATGCAGCCGGAAATTATAAAACCATAGGATCGGTAATCCTTTTAAGATAAGAGCATGAAAATTTAAACATGCTCTCTAACCTGGGACGATTCCCGGAACCGTTGAAAATCGAATCAAAGTACTTAAATCTGAATCTCTGGACTTTGACACCGGTCACCTAAATTCTATAAATTATTCGGCTGGTTTTACTTTGCAAGGGGTCAACGAAAGTTGGCTCCTTTTTTTTGTGGTGCGCGAGGGTAGTTTGACCACGATGTGGTCGGTTGGGTTTTGGTTATCAATGCTACTAACGTACTACGACCACGCTGTGGTCGGTTACGGTTTTATGGAAAGATTTCTCTAGCATACTTCGACCCCGCTAGGTTCGGTTGTCAAGGATTCGACCTCAGCGAGGTCGCAAAAAGAAGTAATCCCAACCTGCGGAGCAGAACAGGTTTGGTTGTTTAACAGATCAGCACAACTATTTCTACATTTTTATAATTCGTGTAATTTGTGCAAATTCGTGTCAAACAGTCCACAATTACCGGGGAAAATTGATTTTTTTATACCTTAGATCAACTAAACAAAAACCTTCACAATGAAACAACTTATCCTTCTCTCCATCTTCTTTTGCCTGATACTTCAACTCAACGCACAAGATACCACGGACACTTCTCCGATCATTTTTATCTACGATGCCAGTGGCTCCATGTGGGCGCAAATGGACGGCAAAACCAAAATGCAGATCGCAGCAGATGTTTTGTCCGGTTCCGTTGAAAAACTTCCTGAGAACCAGCAGGTCGGGTTGGTGGCTTACGGGCACCGCCAAAAAAGCGATTGCGAGGATGTGGAATTTCTCATCGATGCGGAAAACACGGATAAAAACCTCGTGACTCAATCCCTCAAAAAGATCAAACCGCTCGGTAGAACACCGCTTGCCTATTCGGCGACCCAGGTGATCGGAAAATTGCGTGACTCAAAAATAAAAGCTACGATCATTCTGGTCACCGATGGCATCGAATCCTGTGGCGGAGATATTTGTGAAGTGGTGCGTCTGGCACGAGAGGAAGGCATAGCGTTTAAATTACACATCATTGGTTTTGGTTTGAAAGAAGACGAAACCGAGCAGTTGAAATGCGCTGCTGCCGCAGGCGATGGCCAGTACTTCGATGCTGCCGACGCAGGAGCTTTGAACGATGCGCTCATACAGACGACCACCACAACCGTCGATGAGCCTTCCGGTAACTTTTCGGTTTTCACCATAAAAAATGACAAACCCGTGGATGCCTACATCAAGGCCCTAAAAGCTGGAACACGAGACCAGGTCAAAGCAGTGCGCACTTATGGCGACACAACCTTTTTGTACCTGCCGCCGGGAAAATACGACTTTGAGATCAAACCCCTCGAGCACAGTGATGTGAATGCAATTGTTTTGAAAGATATGCAAAGTTTCGGTGACTCCGTAGTGCATCAAACCGTGAGTTTCGATGGCGGGAAGATCAAAGTTTCGAGTTTCAACAATGGTGAAGGCTGGGACGCCGTGGTCATTATTTATTCAACGACAGATGGCAAATCCGTTGCCAGAGGCCGCACTTATGGCAAGCCGGATACCTACGAACTCGATCCCGGCATTTATGATGTAGAAATACAGGCGATGGTGATCGAAGGGATTGATATTTTGCACCGCATCGAAAACGTAACCGTCGGCG
>CAZKDA010000210.1:0-8896 GCA_964551455.1 uncultured Saprospiraceae bacterium | reverse complement strand
CAATTTAGAAAAGTTTTCCACATTTTTGGTGTCAACCTATACCATGAGAGAACATAATTTGTTGATTGGGCCTGTCCCGACTGGCCCCGACCTGTCGGGGCTGGTCGGGGTTATTAAGTTGATTAAGTTATTAGGTTATTAGGTTATTGGGTTGATTGAGTTGATTAAAAGGAATCTTTCCACAATACCACAATACCATAATACCACAATACCATAATACCATAATACCATAATACCATAATACCAAATCAACAAACGTGTGACGCCAGCGACGGTAATAACAAATTAACAAATTAGCAACCTGCCTGCCAAACGCAGTCAGGCAGGATTAGCAAATTAACAAATTACAATATTATTTAACCACCAACTTTTGGGTCGTAATTCCAAGAGCGGTTTTCAGGCTGACGAGATACGTACCTGGGATGTAATCAGCTGCGTCGATAAAATATTTGGATTCTCCTTCCGGGAAAAGACCTTCAAAGACCAGTTCCACCTTTTTACCAAAAATATCGGTCACTTCGATGCTGCCTTCGGTTGCGACCTCATTTTTCACGGGGATGCAGGTGATGGCGGAAGCGGGATTGGGGAAAATGGCTTCGAGGCTTGTCTGAAACCTTTCAGGAGCTTTGGTATTTGTCGAACATTCTTCGACGGTAAACGACCATGCCCCATCGGCTCCGGGAAGCGGCCGGGTAATGGTTTTGGCATTATTTGCTTCGGCTTGTATAAAATAATAGACTTGCTGACCCGCATTGAATATTGGTAATTCAGCGGTATAATGATCTTCCGTGACCACAGACATTTCCACAGAAAACCAGTCGGTTTGATCTGTTGAGTATAATACCTCCGCAGATGCGATTCCCAGAGAATGTTTGATCTGTGCGAAAACCTCGACATTTTCATCATTGCAGGCGGTTTTTACCCTGCTGTGCGAAACCCAAAGCGGATCGTTTACACCAACTTCTTTGGTGATACAATGTAATGCCCCGCTAGCCCAAATCATTTCATTACAATTGATACCAACAATATTATAACCCGGCATTACTTCTTCCCATATACTCAAAGCACTTGTATCGTATTGCTCTTCATAAGTGGGAACCAAAATCGTGTTGTTTAAAATAATGGCATTAGCATAAGTGCGATAATCGGCCGAGGGAGGGTAATTGCCATTATCAGGAGGCATCGGAATACGGATGATCTCATACGGGTTGCCAAAAGCATTGGTGAAATTGTTTAAGACAAACTGGATATTCGCTTCTATTTGGGGGCCATCGGCAACACCATCGGGGTATTGCCCAACCAGCAGCCGCTCTTCATCCAGCAATTTCATGTGCATATCTATGTGGTGGATAGCGTCGTAAGGCAGGTTTACCATTTTGGGATAAGTGGAAATTCCCATAAAATCTTCCATGATCTGATCGATATCTTCTTCGCTGTGGTTGCTGGTGCCCCAGTTGTTGTCCGGCCCGTTTTCGTCGAGTACCAACTGCGAAGAAAATGCAGTGCCCAAACCATCCGCCATAAAATTGCCACCGGTATGAACAAGGTCAGTTGGAACGCTGGTGGTACAATAATTATCGACGCCCAAAAAGTCGGCGATCACCTGCGGTACTGCATCGTCTTTAGGCCGCGGACGGTTGTAAATCCAGTCAACAAAAGCCAGGGTTTGTACATCGTTGAGATAGACTGTATTCGGGCCGTAGTCGCGTACCCACACGCTGTTGAATTCTGCTTCGATGAAAGAAACATTGCTTGTCCAATCGACTCCTGCTGCGCCCAGCGTATTTTTCACCACTGCATCATTGCTACAGACGATGATCACTTCACATTCTTCTCTGGCATGCCGGACAATTTCCGTAAGGATAGAAGGGAATTGAGTCCAGGTGATGACTACGGCTTGTAATTCTTCCCATTCGCCGGGAGTTCTTATGGAGTTAGCAGCGGGCGCTGTGGAAATACAATCCAGGTTGCGGGCATGGAGGTTATTTATATAATCGGGCATCATTTCTTCCTCTCCGGGAGCGAAGCCTTTGGGGAGGAAGGGTTGCTCGGGGTTGGTGATCTGCGCTTTGATGTGAAATGTGGAGAAAAGAAGAGTTAGCAGTAGTAGTACTCTTTTCATGGAATTCGGATTATGATTGAAAAATTTGCGGTTTCAATTTAAAAAAATATTTCTTTAAAAACTAAAAACCAACCCAAGGCTTGGTAAAACGGGCAATTGATTGACCCTTGTGTTGGTGATACGATCCACAAAAAATATGTTTTCGCGATTGTAAACATTGGTGATGCTAAAAATGGCTTCGAGTTTAGAATACCTTGAAAAATGAAAAATGCGCTTGAGGCTCATGTCCAGCCGATGATAGTACGGCATTCTTCCGCCGTTGCGTTTTTCTGAATAAATGACGCCTAGGTCACCGTTGTTGGTGAGCGGGTTGGTTTCCAGGCCATTTTCGAAGTTTTCCTGTTCGTAAAAACCAGCCGTTTGGGTAAATGGAAACCCTGAACCCATGTTCCAGCGGGCGCTGGCTTCCCACTCTTTTTCAAACCCGAAAGCATAAGTGACCAGGACATTTACATTGTGCCGACGATCGAAGATAGTGGGGTACACCTGTTGGCCATCATCGCGGTTGACATGTGCATAAGAGTAGGTCATCCAGGTGTAAATGCTTCGGGTTTCGTATTTCAGGCTAAAATCAATGCCGTAAGCGTCGCCGGTTTCGGTGGCGTAATTAGGATCGGTAGTCAATCGTTTGTTGCGGTTTACATTGATGAGTTGGGTAAATAATTTGTAATAGGGTTCGATATTCAAAGAAATATTATTAGTCAGATCGTATTCAATACCAAAAATCCCGTGAATGGCTTTCTGGAGGTTGTGGTCGGTGAGTTCGTTTGAGTTTGGTTTGTAAAGAGCGCCTTCGGGGCCTGCCAGGAATCCGACAAAAAGATTGACCACGTCCCTTTCATTTACAGTGCTGATGAGGTTCTGTGAGTAAAGCCCTCCGGCAAATTTGACCCGAATATCGTCGGTGATATTGTATTTCAAACCAAGACGAGGCTCTAATGAAAAATCGGAAAGGGAAGCGTAATACTGCAACCGGAGACTAGGCTCCACAATGAGGCTGCCGATCTTGTGGCGATATTTAAAAAAACCGCTCAACTCTGTGTTAAATCCTTCCTGTTCGATGGTAACGCCCAGAAAATTCCGGAAGCTGAAGTTGGTGCTGAAACCATTGATGTTAAATCCATATTTCAACTCATTGTTTCTGCCAAAGTAAGTAAAATCCAATCCTGCATCAAAACTGGTAATGCTGCTGAAACGCGGTGCGCCATCCTGCTCTTTCAACTGAATTTCATAATCGGAAAAAGTTACATAACCGCCCACGATCATGGAAGATGCAGAAGGGATCAACGTGAAGTCGGCGCCAAGTCCGAAGTTTTCCCAGTCCAGCGTGGCAAACCCGGCATAATCGACTTTATCCCTGAAGCTAAGGCCGAAGAGGTTCAGTTTGCTACCGTTGGGAGCCACAAAAGAAAGTTTTCCATAAAGGTCGGTAAAGCTGAAAGGCAGGCCCAGTTCATCTTTATTGAGCGTGGTGTCCACACCCGAAAAATTGTAAAAAGCAGTATCGATCGCGTAGGGGTAGAATAACTTGGAAGATTCGTTGATATAGGAATGCTTTGCTGTGAGGATAAACGATGTACTTCCACCTCCTTCTTTGAGTTTCTGGATTGGCCCTTCCAATAACGCTTTGGCCTGAAACGGATTGGCCGATACTACACCGCCCATTTTCTTTTTGTTACCTTCTCTTGTTTTTATATCGACGATCGCTGAGATCCTTCCGCCATATTCAGCGTTGAAACCGCCCGTAAAGACATCAACGCTTCGAATGGCTTCCGTTTCGAATACTGAGAAAAAACCGATGGAATGAAATGGGTTGTAGATCGTCATGCCATCGAGGAGAATTTTGTTTTGGATCGGCGAGCCGCCGCGAATGTACAATTGCCCGCCCTGATCTCCCGTAAAAATGATCCCCGGCAGTACCGGCAAATACTGTGCGATGTCAGGTTCGCCGCCTGTGGAGGGAAGGGCTTTGATCTGTCGCGGGTTGATGCGGATCGTTGAGACATGGACTTCGTTGCGGGCTTTCAGCCTTTCGGCGGAGACCTGTACAGCTTCCAGTTCAATACCTCCTTCCACCATGTACAAACTTTTGTAGGCAATGCCGCCCGCGGTGATCGTTACATCCGCCACTAGGCTGTCGTATCCGATATAAGAGGCGACCAATTGGTAGTTTCCAGGCTCTATTTCAGAGAGCGTGAAAAATCCATCGATGTCGGTATTGGTGCCATAATTAGTGCCCATCAAGCGGACAGTCCCGGAAATAATAGGTTCGCCGGTTTCTTTATCGTAAATATTTCCGCGCACACTGCCGGTTTGCGCCAGGCTTGAAGTAGCTATAAAAAGCCCGGCGATCAAGTACAACATTCTTATCATCTGATCTATAAATTTCTGCATTTTTCTAAAAGAGGTACAAATATAAGTTCTCTCGCCCGTTAATCTATGCACTTCAACTTTATTAATGTAAAGCAAAAGTCAAAAGGAAGGGAAATAAGGAATGGTGACTAAATAAATTTACATTTTTGGCTTGTCTTTTTTCCGACTAACTTCGTTAAAAAGCCTCGCCGTAGCTTAGGCTACGTCTGCGTTTTTTGCCTCGTTATTCAAAAAAAATACTAACCCAAACTCTATCACTTTATTTAATCACCATTCCTAAGGAAGATCAGGGGATATTAATATTCCAGTTCCGCCACGCCTTCCCGGATAATGACAACTTCGTCCTCTGAGCAATCCACCACCGACGAGGGAATATTTTTTCCGGGACCTCCGTCGATCACAAGATCAACCGTTTTATCAAAATCGTCATGGATTTCGGTGGGATCCGTAAAATATTCGAGGATCTCATCGTCGGATTTGAGGGAGATGCTCAGGATCGGGTGTCCCAGCTCTTCGATGATGGCTTGTGCGATATTGTTATCGGGTATCCTGACGCCGATGGTTTTTCTCCGGTTGACAAATATTTTAGGAATTTCATTGCCGGCTTTTAGGATAAAAGTGAAAGGGCCGGGCAGGTTTTTTTTGAGCAATTTAAAAATTTGATTGTCGATTTGTTTGGTAAACCTCGACACCTGTGAGATGTCTTTGCATACGATCGTGAGCAGGGCTTTGGACATGTTGAGGCCGCGTATTTTGCATACTTTTTCGATGGCTTTTGTTTGAAAAATATCGCAACCTAATCCGTAAACCGTATCGGTTGGGTAAATGATCACGCCGCCGTTTTTGAGGGTTTCGACGACCTGGCGGATTTTCCGGGGTTCCGGATTTTCGGGATTGATGATGAGCAACATAAGCGCGATTGATTGAGGGGCAAAGGTAACAAAAGCATAGGAAATGGATGGAATTGTGTGAAATTATGCCCTCGCGGATTACACTTATTTTCACAGTAAGAAAATCAATGGTGGCTTAACCGCTTCTGGTTCGGATTTTAAAAAAGTTGACAAAAAGGATTAATGTGAATAAATTCAGCGCTCCTTTCCTGTATTGGTCGAAAACTTAAATCATATAACCGCATCCGGCTCAGGTCAGTAAATAACTGGTATTGTAATTGAGCCTCGTAAAATGGTAAAAATTATATTTTTTAATCATGGGAAAAATTAACCAAATTGTTCTAATATTGGGCAAAATTTCAACCCTTAAACCTGTCAACATGCAAATTTTTCGAAACCTCATCATATTCGGAATAGCTGTAATGACGATCCAGTCCTGTATTCCCCACAAATCCATGATCACATTGAATGGTGGCGAAGAGGTGCCAAAAGACTTCAAATCCGATGAGTTGATGCAATATACCCAGCTAAAGAACTTCGAGCCATATAAGATCAGGCCTTTCGATCAGCTGATGATAAAAGTGAATGCTTTTGACGGGAGCACGGAGGATTTCTTAAACCGGGAGTTCAAGCAGGGAGAGTTTTCAAGAGACATTGCTTATGATCCCGATGCCATGTATTTCAATAGCTATTTTGTAGATCAAAGCGGTTATATCAACTTGCCATTGTTGGGAGACATTGAAGTGGCCGGGCTTACAATGGATGAAATAAAAGTGAGGCTTGACGAGGCTTATTTGCCATATCTCAAGTTTGCAACTACCAGCGTAAAACTGTCGAACAGCCGGGTTACGGTTTTCGGAGAGGTAAACCGCCCCGGTGTGTATTATTTGTACAATGAAAAGAACAGCATTCTGGATGCCATCAGCATGGCGGGGGATTTCACCGAATTCGGAAACAGGAACAAAGTCAAATTAATCCGGTTGACAAGTACGGGTTCTGAAACTATTTATCTAAATTTGCACCGCTCCGATTTCATCTACACAGATTACTATTATATAAAACCCCACGATGTAATTTATATCGAACCGACCAAAGCAAAATCACGTGATATTAGTGCGAGATTTACATCTGTCGTTTTATCCGCAGTTTCAGTAGGAGTTTTGGTGCTCAATTTCGTATTGCGCAACTGACCTGTTTAAATCCGTTTTCAAAAATCATAAGTTGGGAGTGAGTTTTTATAAAAAGCTGGCCGGGGCTAAAGTTCCGGCGTTTTGCTTTTACTGAAAAAATAATTTGTTATGTTAACTCATAATTTTTACGGTTTCCGATCGGATACATTGTTTTGCATCATAACCCGAAAGTTTCGATGAAACAAAAAAACGGAAAGGATGGTAAAAGGAAAAAAGCAATTTCAAACCACCTGAACAACACCTGCTCCATATTGCAGGAATTTGACAAGGAATGGAAAACATAAATTACCAGGAAGGATTTCAGGCCGATGGATCGGTAGGCACCATTTACATTTACTTGTATTTTGTGCTGGCAGCGTGTGTAGCGGCGTATTGGATTTACAATAGCCAGGTGAAGTTCAAATTTGAATTGCTTGTTCTGTGCTTTTATTTGATGACCAACGACATCAATGATTTCCTGACTTTCAAAATCCCAGGTCTTGGATTTTTCGAGATACAACCTGCAAGAGGATTATTTCTGGTTTTTTCCTTTTTGCTCATCCGCAACCTTTCATTTTTCAAAGAACGGAAAGAGAAGTATAACATTACCACGATGCCCTGGTTTGTGGTGATGGTCGTTTTGTTTATCGTTTTCAAAACGCTGTCAGAAATTTATCACTATGATCAACACGGCGGACCGGCCAAAGTCATCGTGTTGTTTATGGAGGCTTTGAATATCATTGTGTTGATCTATGCCGTGCAGATTTTGGTTACGAGGGAAACCATTCGTATCATCGGCAATTGTATCATTTTTGCAGGGATATTTACTGCCTGCGTCAGTTTTATCCAGGTTATAGACGATCCTTTTTTTATGCGGATTGGTGATTTTCGGAGAGCTTACGGCTCGGTATATCGTGCAAATGGGATATTTGGTTCAGAAAATTACAATTCATGTTTTATGATACTTTCGGTAGCCTGGGTATTGTTTAGTATCAGGAAAGGATGGGGTCGGCTGGTATTGCTGGGAATTCTCAGTGCTGGTGTTTTTATGACGTTCCATCGCATGAGTTACCTGATTCTGTTTAGTGTGCTGATGGTTTATTTTGTAGCGATCGAAAGATTACAATTGGACAAATTGATCCTGCTGGGGCTTGGGGGGGTATGTGCGATTTTGGCTGTCGTTATTTTATTCAGCCGGGATATCGCGAATTCGCAGGTAGTGCAGGATCGGCTTGCAGAAGATCCCGGAGGCAGGTTTGGTTATTACGCAATGGTGTTCAATAACATAGGTCAAAAACCACTATTCGGCTATGGGGGCAAGAAAAATGAAGTGTATTATGAAAGTATGATGAAAATAACCCGCGAAGCCAACCGGGCTACAGGAGCAACAGGTGGGGTTCATAATAGCTACCTTTCCATTTTGTTTTACAACGGCTTACCCGCTTTTGTTTTTTATACTGCATTTGTATTATTGTCGCTGTTTTACTTCGGGCGGCTATCCACCTATCATTTGATCTTCAGCATTCCTTTGGTATTGGGTTTGTTTTATGCACTCGGGAGCCTGACCAACAGCTATTTATTCCATCGTTTTCCAGCGATACTTTACGCCATTCATCTCGGAATTGGTTTGGCTGCGAGATATATGGAAGACTTTTATCACCTAACCCCGTCAAAAAACTACCGACCCAAAATACAAGCATAGTCCCAAAATCAATGATGATAAAATCCTTATGGAAAAGAATAATGGAGAGAGGGCACGAGCGAACCGTTCGTGCTAAAAAGAACATCTTCCTGGCTATCATATTCAAAGGAGTGGGGGTGCTGATTGGATTTGCATATTTTCCATTGTCGTTGCAATACTTAGGGCCTGTAAAGTTTGGCGCTTTTCTTACCCTGGTCTCGATGATAAATTGGTTTGAAGAACTGGATATCGGCATCGGCAACGGACTGCGGAACCGGCTGGGTGAATCCATCGCCGATGGCGACGACGAAAAGGGTAAGGGGTATGTCAGCACGGCTTATTTCATACTTGGGGCGATATTCTCCGGAGTTTCGGTGGTCTTTGTTGCCGTCTGTTTTTTCATCCCCTGGGCTGATTGGTTGCAGGCGGAGCCGGGCATGAACCAGGAGATCATGATCCTGGCCATACTGATGTTTGCAGCCTTTGCTATTCGTTTTGTGGCCTCGTTGGTTTTTCAGATATTTTATGCGCTGCAGCGCGTGGCAATGGTCGATATGTTTTCTACTATTGGAAAAGTGGCTTTTCTGCTGATCATTTTTGTATTGATCTTTTACACCGAAGAATCCTTGTTGCTTTTCGGGGCAGCCAAAACATTTACCTT